>JARRLI010000001.1:0-28025 GCA_037387145.1 Robiginitalea sp.
CGCTCCTAATAAGCCGCTTGGAGGGTTGGGTGCTGCGGTGCCCCGATCGCGTCTTAGAGCTGCCCAGAACAAGCGCTTTTGAATCGATTATTCTGATCGGTATTTTAAGCTAAATAGACGGTGTCTATGGCGTCTTTTGTTCGATCTTTGCCCAGGTGTCCCTAAGGGTAACTGTTCGATTGAAGATCAGGTGACCTTCCCTGCTCTCGGGGTCCACGCAGAAATATCCAAGCCGCTGAAATTGATACCGGTTTCCGGGGATCGCATCCCGAAGCCCCGGCTCCATTTTTGCCTGTACCACCTTCAGGGAATCCTTATTGATGAATTCCAGAAAATCCCGGTCCTTGTGCTGATCCGGGGTGGGATCGTAAAAGAGCCGGTCATACAGCCGAACCTCTGCTTCGATGGCATGAGCCGCAGACACCCAGTGGAGAGTCCCCTTGACCTTCCGCAAGCTTTCCGGAGTTCCGCTTCCGCTTTTGCTCTTTGGATCATAGGTACAGTGAACCACCGTAATATTTCCCTCTGAATCCTTTTCCACGGACTCGGCCTTGATGATATAACCGCTTTTCAACCGGACCTCTCCCCCCAGTTTGAGCCTGAAGAACTTACGGTTAGCCTGTTCCCGAAAATCTTCCTGTTCGATAAATAATTCCCTTGAGAACGGTATCTCCCTGGAGCCTGCCTCGGGATCTTCCGGATTGTTTTCCGTTCTCAGCCATTCTTCTTTTCCTTTCTCGTAGTTGGTTATTACAACTTTTAGCGGGTTGAGCACGGCCATCACCCGGGGTGCAATCCTGTTAAGATGCTCTCGCATATGAAAATCCAGCAGGGCGACATCTACCACATTCTCCCGTTTGGCAATCCCGATAGTGTCTGCAAAGTTCCGAAGCGCTTCCGGCGTGCAGCCCCTTCTTCTAAGACCAGATATTGTTGGTAATCTTGGATCATCCCATCCATTCACATATCCGTTTTCAACAAGTTTGAGCAATTTTCTTTTGCTCACAATAGTGTGGCTCAAGTTTCTTCTGGCAAATTCCCGTTGTTTAGGCCGTATTTTTTCCGGGGTGGTTACCTGGTCCAGAAACCAGTCATACAGCTCCCGGTGGGGTGCAAATTCCAGGGTGCATAAACTGTGTGAGACCTGCTCGATATAATCGCTTTCCCCATGGGTCCAGTCATACAGCGGATAAATACACCAATCGGTATTTGTGCGGTGGTGCGCCTTGTGAAGAACGCGGTACATAACGGGATCCCGCATTAGCATGTTAGGGGATGCCATATCGATCTTTGCCCTGAGGACGTGGGTGCCCTCGGCAAATTCACCCTCTTTCATCCGCCGAAACAAGTCCAGGCTCTCCTCCACGCTTCGATCCCTGTAAGGACTGTTTACCCCGGGCTCCGTCGGGGTTCCTTTTTGGGAAGCCATAACTTGAGAATCCTGGCTGTCGACATAGGCCAGGCCTTTCTTTATGAGTTCAACAGCCCAATCGTACAATTCCTGAAAATAGTCGGATGCAAAGCATACCCGGTCCCATGTAAACCCCATCCATTCCACATCCCGCTTGATCGCATCCACATACTCCTGTTCTTCCTTCGTGGGGTTGGTGTCGTCAAACCTCAGATTGACTGGCGCATCATATCGAAGGCCAAGGCCAAAATTCAGGCAAATTGAGCTGGCGTGTCCGATATGAAGGTATCCGTTGGGTTCTGGCGGAAACCGAAATCGGAGATCTTTTTTGGGAAAGCCTTTTTCCAGGTCCTCCTCCACGATATGCTCAATAAAATTGAGGGGTTTTCCCTTGTCTGTCATAAGTTCCACATACAAATACCCCGGTTTCACAACAGAATTAATCCCCCCGACAACAATAAATTCCTGAAGGAGGCCCGAAAAACCATATTTGTTAAAGGTTAATGGAAAAAGGTATGCGCGAATTTCTCACAATCAATCCAGAAGTTATCGCTGATCAAATTCCATTAGTAGGGCATCATGTTACGTCACCAATGAATTAAACCCTGAGACTCATGAGACAAAAATTACTTCTTACCACAGCCCTACTTTGTGGATTCCTGTGGATCCATCAAGGATCTGCTCAGGTCCTCAATGCCCCTGAAGCAGCACCGAACCAAACACCCCCTGCAGGTTCCACACCCTGGAGCGCCGCCTGCGCCTCCCCAAGTTTCAACGACTACTGGGCTCAATTTACCTGGGGGCCACCTCTGGTAAATTCCGATAACGAATTCATCCTGGAGCTTTCTGACGCCAACGGCAGCTTTACCAACGCCACAGAATTGGCCCGTGACGACTCCAAGAATACAACATTTGATTTTTATTTCCAGTTCTCATTACCCCAGGATACAAGAGGCGAGGGCTACAGGCTAAGGGTCCGCAGTACGAGCCCGGCAGTCGTTGGCCCCGCTTCCGTACCCTATCCAATGTACTATCTGGATATTAATTCTGCACTTACCATCCGCCCACAGGGGCAGGCCGATTTTGGTGACGGAACAGCGGAGGTATGCGACGGAAACTCCATAACCCTGGAAGTGTACAACCTCTCCAACGCTGATACCTATCAGTATAATTGGTATCGGAGCGGAACACCCCTCGCTGAGACTGGCCCATCTATTACGGTTACCCAAAGCGGAATGTACAATGTTGAGATCGACTATGGAGCGTGTTCAGGCTCGGGTAATACGCTTTCTAACCTTATTGATGTAACGGCTGGAACCAGCCTGGGCGTCGCCATCAACCCCCCGGCGAATACCGCCTTGTGCTCAGGGGAAACCCTTGCGCTGGAGGCTAATATTACAGGCCAGGGCCTGACCTATACATGGTTTAAGGACGGGGCTGCAATCACCAGCCCAACAGTGGATGACTCCAGTTACCTGGTGGATGCCGGCATCGTCGGTTTTGAAGGGGATTATCAGGTTGAGATATTTGGTGCAGGAGCCTGTCTGGAACGATCTGCTGCAGTTGTCATTACAAATGCCGGAAACTTTACCGTTACACGGGACAACCCCGGAAACATGGTAGTGTTGCCTGGTCAGGACATAACGCTTAGCATCTCCACGGATGCGTCTGGTGAAACGTATCAGTGGTACCGGGACGGCAATCCAGTTTCCGGAGCCACAACTTCCACCCTCGTTGTTTCTGATGCGGAAACAGGGACATATTTCGCGCGTGTCACCCTTAGCGGAGGGAGTTGCACGAATACATCCATTGATTCTGAACCTACTACAGTAGTCGCTCCTGCCTCCCTTGAAATGGACATTACCTACAATGGAAGCTACAGTGCCTGTACCAATACAAGCGTAGTGCTGGAGGTCCTCCAAATCACGGCCCTGGTTAACGGGGTCAATTCCACCGATGTTACTTCCGATGTTGTCGGAGATGACCTGTCAGAAAACGGCGCCTACCATTTGGACGGGAGCATTTCCTCTTACAGTCCTACCTCTAACACCCTTTCTGTTCAGCTCAGGGTGAATGAAACCCTGGAGATCAGCAGTACGGATGTAACAGTCTGCGGACCATCGGAGCCCATAACGATCAGCACAGAACGCGACCTAACCGGAGAGTCCTACATGTGGTACCGGGACGGTGTCGATATAAATGAGACGGCTGCCTCGATAGAGGTGAGCACTCCCGGTATATACCAATTGGTTTTAATGCGGGAAGGATGCCCTGTGCCTTCTAATGAAATAGCCCTGAATTCCCTGGATGAAAACCTGATCAGCCTGAACCCTGGAGACGATATCCGGATCCCGGAGGGAACAAGCCGGACCGTAACCGCTTCCGGAGCAGACAGCTACCGATGGTTTGACGACAATAACCTGGAGATCAGCAATTCCGCATCGGTTGCGCTGACCCTGGAAGGAACCTATTTGCTTCTTGCCAATTTGGGAGGGTGCGAAGTCAGCAGGGCCGTCACTGTTACTTATCTGGACACCTTCCGGGTGCCTAATGTAATCTCTGTAAACGGGGATGGGATAAACGACCAGTGGATGATCCCGAATTCCTATTCAGGCAGGCCTGATGTGAATGTGACTATTTACAATGAGAGTGGGGAAGAAGTCCTCAACATCAACAACTATCAGAATGACTGGCCTTCGGCTTCAGATGCCTTCCCGCGTCAGAACATGGTATTCTATTACAGGATCAGAAACTCAGAAGAAACTTTAAAACAAGGTACAATCACAGTTATACGCTAGCCGCCAAGATGAAACGCAAATTATTGTTCTTTTTGATTGTTGTCCTTACTTCCATGCCCTTGGTGCATGGACAGGAAGACAACCCTTTCATTGCCTATGAGGTGCCGTCACAAAACCTGTTGAAATTCAACCGGTTCCTGATAAATCCAACCTTTTCGACGGTTCGGGAGGACAAGTCATACGTTAATTTACTTCACAGGAACCAGGCTGTAACTTTTGATGATAACAACCAATCCTATTTCCTGAGTTATAGCGGTAGGATCGGAGACCGGTCCGGACTTGGGCTAAGCCTGTACACCCAGCGTGTGGGAACCTTAAGTAATTATGGGCTCCTGGCAAACTACGCCTACGGCATAAAATTAAGTGATAAGAGCAATTTCACCTTTGGTGCTAACCTTTCCTACTATAACAGTGGTTTTGATGAAAGCCGCGCCAACCCGGTAGAAGACGATCCTTTCCTTAGTGGATTTCAGGACAGCTCTCTCCTCACATTCCAGCCTGGTTTCAATATTTCTTACGGCCAGTTTGATTTTGGGGTATACGCTGAGAACCTGATCGACTACAACCTAAAAACCAGTGAGGCCATCACGAGTTTTAAGGAGAAGACATTTTCAGGACACCTACAATATACCCATCAGTTTGAAAACACCCGGGGGCTGCTCGAACAGGGGAGGCTTATGCCGCTGGCGCGGGTGCGAAAAGTTGGAGAAGACGAGGTGGTCCTGGGGGGTAATCTTATCCTGGACCTGCCTAAAATCGGTTGGCTGCAAGGGGGATATGACAGTTTTTACGGAGCCTCCGCAGGTATAGGCTTTAACCTGAATCGCAGGCTTTCCATAGGATATACCATGGAGAAAGGCCTGTCCAACAACTTTGACAATTTTGGCCTGACCCATGAAATTTCATTTGCCTACTCCTTCACACCCAATCTTACTGAAGACCGCGTAATGCTGGAAGACGGGTATGAGGAAGCCATAGTGGCCAACGAAACCGAAGAGACTGAGGCTGGGGACATCACTGAAAAAGACAAAGAGATTCTCGAACTAAAGCGGCGTCTGGCTGAAAATGATGCCATCCTCGCAGAGCTGATGTTCCGACAGGATTCCCTGGAAGAAAACAGGCAGCGCGATCTGGAAAACCGCTTTGAAATGGTCATGCGAATGGTCCGGCAGGAAACCGCGGGAGAGCGGCCTGACATGGAGGAGCAGGCGAAAAAACTCTATTTCCTGAACAATGAGCCGGATGCACTGGCGGGTCAGGAAAACCAGGCAGAAATGCCCGGGCAAGAGGCCAGAAATGCCGCGGTTCCTAAGAAAGACGCCTATGTGGCCGTAACCCCAGCAGAAACCAAAACACCTGAAATAACCCGGGACCGGACGCGTACCGTTCAAAACTCCCCGGAGGAATCAGCTGAATCCGTTAAGCAGCGGAAATTTCGGAACCTGGACGGGGTAGAAGACGGATACTACATCGTAGCCAATGTTTACAAAGGCTCTCACTACATGAACAAATTTATTGCCGGCCTCAACTCTCAGGGGATTGAGGCGTCCTATGTGGAGAATCCTGAAAATGGACTTAAATACGTATACCTGCAGCGATTTGAAGATTGGGATGGGGCAAAAGAGGCTGTACTGTCAGGCCTTGGTGGCGGATACGATGGCCAGCTCTGGGTGATGAATGTTGAAAATCGTTATACGAACGAGGCGTATGCGGCCAATTCTGAGAAGGTCCGGGACAAAGCAGCTCAATACGAAACAGAAGTGCTTCGCAAGAATGTTATCGAGCGCGATCAGGTGGCCACCACAGATCGGTCGGATGACGATGTGCTTGCAGGTGTGGCATCCCGTTATTACCTGATAGCCAATGTGTTTGCCAGCCCAAAAAACGCAACTCGATTCGTTCGATACCTGAACTCCATTGGATTGAGCGCCAGCTATTTTATAAATCCGGAAAACAATTACAGGTACGTATACCTGAAACAGCACGACAACTGGAACAGCGCCCTGATTTCCTATTACTCAAACCTGAATGACAGTTATGAGGACAAGATGTGGATCATGCGCGTGACCCCAGAACTGATAGCTTAACTAACTATGGGAATAACTTTCTTGAAGAGATTATTTACTGCCTGTTTCCTGCTGTTATCAACAGGTTTGATGGCCCAGGAGTTTAACTCTTTTGACGTCCGCTATCAGGACAACATCAAAGGGGACCTCACCTTTATTGCAAATAACATTGTAAATCGACAAACAGGAAGTGAAGATCCGGAAGACCCCTACAATATCACAGGGAACAGCTCCACGTACAATGACTGGCTGGACATGCAGTATATCGATGTGGATTCGGACGCCTCAACATTCAGTTCCAGTTCTGCTACACTAAACTTTCCACAGCCCGACTGTAATATTATCCGTTATGCCGGCCTTTACTGGTCTGCAACCTATCCCAGTGAACAAGCCGGTCAGCCCATTGGATCGAATCGCCAGAGCGATTTCAACCAGGTAAGATTTCAGGTGCCGGGCGGATCTTATGTGGATATTACCGCTGACGAAATACTTTATGACGGATTAACAAGCCCTGATGCCTCGGTGAGGCAAAACAGTCCTTACGCCTGCTATGCCGACGTCACAGCCCTTGTTTCAGCCCTTGCCAACCCTTCAGGAGAATATACCGTGGCTAATATCCGGTCGGTTACCGGATCATTATCCCCGGGTGGTGGTGCCGCAGGAGGTTGGACCCTGGTTCTCGTTTATGAAAACCCTTCCCTTACAGGAAAACTGATCACCACTTTTGATGGTTTTGCACGGGTGCGAACCGCTAACCCTACGGTAGATATTAACTATAACGGATTCAATACTATTCCTGCGGGACCTGTCCAGGCAAGTATTGGGGTTGCTGCCCTTGAAGGTGACAACCGCATTACAGGTGACCAGCTGGAAATTCAAGCCGCAACTTCGCCTGGTTTCACGACCATTAGTGACCCGGCGAACCCGGCTGACAACTTTTTCAACAGCAACATTAGTCTGAATGGATCGGTTGTGACGGACAGGAACCCTAACAGCGTCAATACACTGGGGTATGACACCGATATGTTCCAACTCAACAACCCCCTGAATTCGGTGATGCCCAACAGCGAAACGTCCGCAACATTTCGCTTTACCTCTTCAGGAGACCAGTATTATCCGTTTTTTAACTCTTTCAATGTCGAAATAATCGAGCCCGAAATCGTGCTTGAAAAACGCGTTGAAGATATTGGTGGAAACGATATTACCGGTTTAGGCGTAAACCTGGGCCAACTACTCGATTATGTGCTCTCCTTCGAAAATGTTGGAAATGACAATGCCACAAACTATACTATCCGTGACATTCTTCCTGTAAACGTCTCTTTGGATGAGGTCAGTCTGAACCTTCCTCCCGGGGTGACCTATACCTTCAACCCAAGCGCCAGAGAGATCATTTTTACGATCCCTGACAATCTTATAGAGCAAGGGGATCCGGTTTCGGAAATTCGTATGCGGGTTCAGGTAGCTGAGAATTGCTTCGATTTTATCGATGCCTGTACAGAGATCATTGAGAACCTTGCGTTTTCCACCTATGAAGGCGTGATCAATAACAATCAGATTACGGACGACCCCAGTATTACGGATTTTGACGCCTGTGGCTTCGTTATCCCTGGAGCCACCAATTTCCTGTTGGATGATCTTGAAAATTGCGACTTCAACCGTACTGTTGAGCTTTGTGGCAACGACGTTTTACTGGATGCTGGTGATAATTTCGACTCCTATGTATGGTATCGGGACAACAATGGGGATGGCTTGATCGACGGGGGGGATACTGTGATCTCCGACGGGGATCCGGACAATGACCCAAGCACCTTGCTCGTTGCGGAAACCGGGTCATATATTGTAGACAAAATTGTGGCAGATCCCTGCAAAGGCTTCGAGGAAATAATCACGGTTGTACTGCCGGGTTCCACACAGACCAACCCAATCGTAGACCTGATCAACGACACTTCCAACACCGTGGAGGGGGAGGTGGTCACCTGTCCGAATGATGGGGAGCCCTTGCCTAAAATCTTCCTTTGCGGTGCCAATGACACAGAACTCATCGAAATAAACATCCCAGACGCAACCAGCATTGAATGGGAAAAACTGGATGAAGCCAGCTGTATGGATGCTGGCGAGGATTGCGCCAACAAGAATTCTGCCTGTACATGGAACACTGTGGACACCGGTTTTGATTTCCTGGCGTCTGAGCCTGGCGAATATCGCGTAGTAATAAACTACCAGAACGGGTGTTTTACACGGTTTTATTTCAATGTGTTTCGAAACCCGCTTGACCCTCAGCACACGGTTAGTGATATCGTTTGTGCCACCCCGGGCAACATTACGGTCACCAATATGCCGGCGGACTATGAATACCAGTTGTTAGACGCTTCTACGGGAGCGGTTTTGGTTCCCTTCAGCGCCGGTAATGGCCCCAGTTTTGATATTACCTCAAATGGCGCGTATACCGTTGAAATGCAACAGCTTGGAGTTACCGGCGGGTGTATCTTCCGAATTGAAAATATCGGTGTGCTACAGCGTGACTTCCAGGTGGACATCACCTCTCAGGATGTGGACTGCAACGGCCTTGGAGGTATTAGCATCTCCGTACTTGATGTAAATCCTCAGTACTATTACGAAATTTCCCAGGGAGGCGTCATTGTTGATACGTTCGGCCCTTCAGACGACAATAATTATTCTTTTTTCAATATCAATGGAGGCGTCTATGATGTAGCTGTGACCACTGATGATGGATGTACGTATTCCGAGCAGGTGGAGATCCTGGACGACTCTGACCTTGAAGCCACTGCCAGGGTATCTCAAAACATTACCTGTAAGGAGGGTAATATTTTATTGGATTCCGAGGGCGGTAAAACACCGCACACCTATGCGATCTATGAGTTTATAGATGAAAGCGGCGTTACGCAAATCTCCTATCCTTCCCCGGCAGACATTCCTCCTTCCGAATTCCAAACCAGCGTAATCTTTGACATCTGGGATCCGGGAACATATACCTTCGTGGTGGTAGACAGGAACAACTGTTTTGACCTCTCAAACTCAGTTGTTATTTATTTCGAGCCGCCTGTGGAATTCGCGCCAACCACAGTGATTAATGAGCAGTGCTTCGGAGATGCTAATGGAACCATCCAATACAATGTGATCGACCGAAACGGGTATCAGCTTACCTATTTCCTGATCGATGAAAACGGCGTAGAGATCGCAACAAACACTTCCGGTGTTTTTACAGGCCTCCCGCAGGGTGATTATACAGTTCGATTGAATTTTAGAAAAGGGAGTTCCTCTTGTGAATTTTTCGAATATTACACCATCTCAGGACCTCCTAATGCCCTGTCAGGAGTTGGTTTCCTGGTACAGGATTATACCTGCCTGCAGCAAGGAATCATCGAAGCTCAAAATGTTCAGGGCGGAACCTCTCCTTACGAATACAGTATTGATGGGATTAATTTCAACAGTGGGGCCGGAGCGGACTCCTTTGCCGGATTAGGGCCGGGCACCTATACCATTACCATTCGGGATGCAAATGGGTGTGTTGTCGTTACCAACCCGGTGACCATAGATCCATTAACTCCCCCCAACGACCTGACTTTCAATGCTACCGGCGTTACCTGTCCGTCCCTTACTTCTGACATAACAGTAACCGTTTCAGGTGGAGAAGCGCCCGTAGACATAGAAATCATAGCCCCTATTAGTGCGTCTCCGTCTTCTGCCTCCGGCAACACCGCCAGCTTTGCCGGGCTGTCTCCGGACACATATACATTCCGGGCAACTGATGCGGATGGCTGTACATATGAGGAATCCTACACCATTAGTCCTATAACCCCAATATCGGCCCTTGGACAATTGGTTTCAAATGTGACCTGTGTAGGAGATACAGATGGGGAGCTCCTGTTTTCAGTGACAGGATTTGGGACCGGATATGACTATACAATAACCGGGCCTTCCAACTTTGCCGGAACAGGGGAAACCAATAATCAGATTTCAATCTCAGGGCTGTCGGCTGGAAAGTACGATTTAGTAGTTACAGACAATTTGACTAACTGTACGGATACAGCCTCCGTGATCATTGAGGAGCCTGCTGCCGCATTATCTCTGATCGCGCTGGAAACTCAGCCTACGTGTGCTGCTGATGGCACTGTTGAGGCAACCGCTTCCGGCGGATGGGGAGGTTACTCTTTTAGCCTTACCCTCCCGGACGACAGCTTACTAGGCCCGCAAGGGAACGGGATATTCAGCGGCCTCACACAAAGCGGAACCTACACCATTGAAGTCACAGACGCCAATGGCTGTACGGTCGCAGACACTTTTGGTCTTTCTGCTCCGGTAAACCCTGCCGTGAGCCTTGATGCAACAACGGACCTTTGCTATAATCCGACTACAGGCGTAAGTCTGACAGCTACAGCTTCAGGCGGAGTAGCCCCTTATTCTTACAGCCTCAACGGAGGGCCTTCTCAGCCAAGCAATATCTTTGACGGCCTGGCTCCCGGAAATTACACGGTAGTAGTAACAGACCTCTATGGCTGTACCGCTTCTTCAACATCTGTGGCCATTGCGCCACAGCTACTTGTCTCCGGAACCCTGTCCAAAGAACTAGACTGTTCTGCTTCTCCCGACGCGGTAATCGATGTCGCGATATCCGGAGGGGTTGCTCCTTTCACCTACCAGGTTAACGGCGGCACCAGCACTGCAGTTACTGGCAATACTATTTCCTATACCGCTGCAACCGATGGAAGCTATGTCTTCCTGATCACGGATGCCGAAGGTTGTGTTGCACAGACCACAGTGGTCGTAAACCCGATTACGAACCCTGTGGCCAGCAACATTCCGACCAATCCTACATGTAATGGAGCTTCGGACGGAACCATAGAGATATTGGTGGATCCCACGTTCGGGACGCCCGCTTACGAAATTGACTTTAACGGGCTTGGCTTCAGCTCACAAACCGTTTATAGCGGCCTGAGTGCCGGAACCTATAACTTCACCCTGCGCGACAGCAAGGGATGTGTCTTTGCGGACACAGTTACCCTTACCGAGCCCAGTGCGATCACGGCGGATGCAGTCCTGATCCAACCATATACCTGCCTGCAGGATGGCAGCATACAGGCACAAAATGTAAGCGGAGGGACTCCGGGGTACACCTACAGTATTGACGGTGTTACTTTCGGAGCCTCAGACACGTTTACGGGTCTTACCGCGGGAACCTTTACTATAACTGTAAGAGATGCGGCTGGATGTGCTTTCGTAACAGCCCCGGTGACCATCCCTGCCCTGGATCCACCAACCGATATCGGTTTCAGCGCAACAGCTCCTAACTGCCCGACCCTAACGTCGGATGTCACCCTTTCCGTAACCGGAGGTTTGGGGGCTATTACCTACGAAATCATTGCTCCTGCCCCGTTCAACAATGGAAACAACAATGTGTTTGGCGGATTGAGCCCGGACACCTATACCTTCCGGGTCACCGATGCCAATGGCTGTGCCTATGAAGAGTCTTTTACCATTACCCCTGTTGACCCCATTCAGGTTTCCGGCGCTTTGGTGCAGAACGTATCCTGTGTTGGGGCTGCTGATGGGGCTGCTGACTATTTTGTAAGCGGCTTCTCCGGAACCTATGCCTATACCGTTAATGGCGGCGCCCCTGTCACCGGACAGGTCGCCAACACCATCAATTTAACAGGGCTGGCAGCCGGGAGTTATACCGTCATTGTTACAGACGAAACGACGAATTGTGACGACACTGCAGTAGTGACCATTGCGGAACCTGCGGCTCCACTGTCGTTCGCCCTTACCACTACTCCAATAACGTGCTCCGCAGACGGTACTGTGACCATTGCGGCGGCCGGAGGCTGGGGAGGTTATTCCTATGAACTGGAACAGCCAGACACTACTGTGCTGGGGCCCCAGGCGAGCAACATATTTGCCGGTCTCAACCAGGCAGGCACCTATATAGTCCGTGTTACGGACGCCAATGGATGTGCTGAAACAACTACTTTTAATTTACTGGCCCCGTCCAACCCCGTAGCCAGCATTGATGCAACCTCAAGCCTGTGTTACACTTCTTCAGGCCTGGCCACCATAGTGGTAGGCGCAACAGGTGGTGTGGCCCCTTATTATTACAGCGTAAACGGGGGTGCTACTCAGACTTCGAACACTTTCAGTGGCCTTGTGCCGGGAAATTATACATTCACGGTTCTGGATAGCTTCGGATGCTCCGACACGGTTAGCCAAACCATCGCGCCTGAATTAACCGCCAGTGCGATCCTCACCAAGGATCTGGACTGTACGGTTTCTCCAGACGCCATTATTGACCTGACGCCTTCTGGCGGGTATCCGCCTTATACCTACGAGGTAAACATCAACGGAGGAGGCTTCTCGCCTTATGCCGGAGGATTCCCATATACCGCCGGAGCGGCCGGAACCTATCAATTCCAGGTCACCGATAGCGAAGGTTGTACGGCCATATCCAACATCATTACTGTAAGTCCGGCGATTCCTCCCCAGGCAATCGCCATCGGTCAGGACCCAACCTGTAATGGGGACAGCAATGGGATTGTGGAGATCGACATCGATCCGAATTTCGGGATGGCGCCTTTTGAGGTGGATTTCAACGGGCTCGGATACAGTTCACAAACGGTCTATACAAACCTTCCCGCAGGCACCTACACCTATACCGTCCGAGATTCGAATGAATGTACATTTACGGACAGCATCACCCTCAATGATCCGGCCTTGTTTGATGCAGCCATATCGGTTACCGACGTGACCTGTGGGCCAACCGGCGATATCCTGGGTAGGATTGACATTTCAATCATCAGCGGCGGGGTTCCGGATTTCACGTACACCCTGTATGACCAGCTTAATAACATTGTGGCAACCACAGGGCCAAATCCAATCGTTAATACTTCAAGCACGTCCGTGAGTTTTGACGGGCTTGCATTTGGAGATTACTATGTTCGCATCATCGATGCCAATGGCTGCGAGTTCTATCAGAACCCGGTGCGCGTTTTCGCAAACCCCTATCTTACTCTTAGTTCCGGGACAGCCATCGCTGATTGTGTGAGCGGTGGTACCGTTACCCTTTCTGCAGATGGGGGGTCCGGAGATTACACCTTCTCTATTTATGGAACCGGCGTAGGACCTACTAGCGAAGTAGCCGGGCCCGGACCCAATGAAGAGACCGCAACCTTTACCGGGCTGAACTCAGGACAGACCTACATTTTTGAGGCAATCGACAATTCCACGAATTGTACAAGCTATATAGAGGAAACAGTGCCGGCCCTTTCTTCTATTGTAGTGGTTACCGACCCGACCATAACCGATGCCACCTGCTTTGGTGACACCGATGGCTCTATCACTTTCCAGATAGAAGGGTTTGACCCCTCGGTTACAGACATCGATTACAGCGTCCTGGAGGCCCTGACCAACACACCCTTGGGACCTGCATACACCGGCACAGTCACTCAGGCTGCTGGAGGTCCCACGCCAACACCTGCAGTGACCATCAACAATATTCCGCCCGGGGATTATGTCCTTTTCTTTGAGGAGGCGACCAGTCCTTTCTGTTCCAACACCTACCCATTCCGCATCCTGGAGCCCACCCCGGTTACGTTGAATCTGGTGGACCAGAACAGCGCAAATTGTAACCAGGATGCTCAGGTTACGGTCCTGGCCACAGGTGGTTCCGGATCATTTACCTATGCGTTTGTTCAGGACGGTCTAGCCCCTGTTTCCGGGGATTTTACCGCCAGTAACTATGCCGAACTCGACCCGGCTGTCAACACCTCTTGGGACGTATATGCCATGGATTCCAGCGGTTGTATGACCCCTCCGCTGGACGTTGTGATCACGGCAGATCCAGAAGCTTTGATTTCCGGAGTAGTTGCCAACCAGTGTACGGCTACTGAAGGCAATTTCGAAATAGATATAACCCTGGCTACAGCCGGAATTGGGCCCTACCTGCTAAGTCTGGATGGAGGAGCCTTCCAGGCTTCTACCCTTTCTGCGGCCGGAGACGTCTTTACTTTTACAACCCTGGCTTCGGGAACGCATAGCGTGGAAATAAGAGATTCCAATGGCTGTGGCAACATCATCAGTCTGGACATTTATCCGCCCGCATCATTGGTTGCCAGCGCCACGGTTCAACCTACCTGTGTGTTGAATGACGGAGAAATTCTCATTGCCCCAACAGGAGGATCCGGGACCTTTACTTCCGAGCTCGTCCTTGGGGGAGTCAGTGTGACAGGCGCCCCACAGGCAGCTCCTTTGTTCCCAGGGCTCGCTCCCGGAACATATACGGCATTTATCTACGACAGCGCTGCGGCTGGGTGCGATGCTTCAACTACTGTTGAGCTTATCGCCCCAACTCCTGTAGCCTTTACTACAACCAGCACGGATGTTTCCTGTAATGGTGGGGCGGACGGCACCATAACTGCCCTTCTGGACCCGGGAATGGACAACCCTCCATATACCTATCAGCTTTTTGACAGCGTAGGAGTAATTGCGCTGGGGCCAGCACAGGCTTCTCCCAACTTTACCGGACTGTCGGCAGGGGATTACATTGTGCGGGCAACTTCCGGCCGTGCATGTACGGCGGATGTCCCTGTGACCATAGGCGAGCCTACTTTAGTCACTGCTGCCGCCGCGGCTACTGATTTTGCCTGCAACCCTGACAACTCGGTTTCTGAATCGGTTATAACTGTAACCGCCGGAGGTGGTACCGCTCCGTATTTGTATAGCATTGACGGGGTGAACTTCGTATCGACCAACACATTTAATGTAACGGATACCGGTGCAGTTCAAAACCTCACCCTTACCGTACAGGATGCAAACGGATGTGTTGACTCAGACAATATCATACTCAATCCGCTGCCTGCGTTTACCAATATCGGCGTCAGCCAGCTTACCGCTATCAGCTGCCTGAATGATGAAGTGGCGCGGGTAACAGTAACCGGCGGATCCGGAGATTTTGACTTTGATCTGCTCCCGCTGGGCACTGTGGCTACCCAAAGTCCTGGCGCTGGTGTGTTCACTGCAGACTTTACGCTGACTGCCCCCGGAGATTATACCTTCAGGGTCACCGACAACGTAACCGGTTGTTATATTGTCTCTGCGCCATATACGATCCCGCCCTACGACCTGATCGAAGTGATCGCCACAGCTGTAACCCCTGTAAGTTGTTTCGGGGACAGCGACGGAGAACTGGAATTCCAGGTTGACAACTATGCGGGCAACTATACCTACCAGGTGTTTGACGACGGTGGCGCTCCGATCACAGGTGTAATCGCTGCGGACACTTCTGTAAACCCAAGAACAGTGACTGGTCTTCCTGCGGGGAACTTCTATGTCTCTGTAATCGCCACGGACGCCCCTTTCTGCCAGGATGATTCCAACACTATTACCATTGGTTCTCCGGCAGCGGCCCTGGCCCTTGTGGAAACGGCCAACGTGAACGCTAACTGTAACTCCGGCGCGCTGGTAACAGTATCTGCCAGCGGAGGAACCCCGGCATACACCTATGCGTTCGTGCCTGCAGGAAACATTCCGGCGCCAGGAGACTATACGGCCAATGCAACTGCAGAACTGAACCCTGCGGCTTATCCCGCAAACTATGATGTATATGTGCTAGATGCCAACGGGTGTACTACCTTTATTACGGTTACGGTGGATGAAGATCCCCTCCCAACCGTTACAGCCCCTATCTACGCCACAGATCAATGTACTTCTGATGGAACCTCCTATACCTTTACGGTTGCCGGCACCGGAGTTGCTCCTTTGAGCTATAGTGTAGGTTCCGGTTACCAGGCCAGCAATATCTTTACGGTCAGCGCTCCCGGAATATACACGGTTACCGTACGGGATGCCAACGGATGCCTTGCCGCCGATACCATCACCATTCTGCCACCACTAAATGCAAGTGCCCTGGCCTCAGTCCAGCCATCCTGTGTGCTGAATGACGGGGAAATAACCGTTACGGCCACAGGCGGGTCGGGCGGTTATACCTATGACCTCCTTGACGGAGGAGGTGTCAGCATTACCGGCGGGGTGCCCCAGGCTTCCAATGTGTTTACAGGCCTCGCTCCGGACACTTATACAGCCGTCGTTTATGACGCCTCCGGAAGCGGCTGTGATGCCCAGACTCCCGTAACCCTTGAAACACCCACCCCCGTCACCCTTGATCCGGCCACAATCACCGATGTGAGCTGTGCCGGTGGTGCTGACGGAAGCATCCGCGTGAATCTCGAGCCTTCAGCTCCCGGGACAAATGACAATCCACCGTATTCCTATAACCTGTATGATGGTGGCGGCGTGTTGATCACGGGGCCGCAGGCAGACCCCTTGTTTGCCGGTCTTGCAGCAGGCGATTATATAGTTGAGGCTGTATCTGGCCTTAACTGTAACCTGACTCAGAACGTAACCATTGCAGAGCCTGCGCCGCTTTCATTAAGCGCCGCGGCTACGGCTTTTGCCTGTGCGCCTGACAATACGGCAAGCACCTCAACGATCACCGCCACCGTGCCTGCAGGAGCTGGAACCGCCCCTTACCTTTACAGTATAGACGGAGTGAATTACCAGGCAGGAAACACCTTTGAGGTGGTCGATACCGGCCTTACTCAGAACATCACCGTTTTCGTAAGGGATGCTAACAGTTGTATAGCGAGCACTCCGGTAGTTCTGGATCCGCTCAACACTTTTACAGCGGCTGTTGCTCAGAATGTTGCCATTAGCTGTGTGAACCCCGAGGAAGTCCTGATAACGGTGACCGATAACGGAGACCCGGCCAACACCTATACTTTCGAATTGTTGCCTGTAGGGAATCCTGACGGTTCCCTGACCGGGACGCCAACCAATACGAGTGCCGTATTTGAGCTTGCGGCCCCCGGAAACTACGTCTTCAGAGTGACAGACACTTCTACGGGTTGTTACTTTGATACCGCTCCCTACGACGTCGCTCCATTTGACTTGATATCCCTCACGGCTACCCCATCCAGTCCGGTGATCTGCTTCGGCGATTCGAATGGAGAAGTGTTGCTGGACATCAGCGGGTATAGCGGGAATTATTCGTTTGAAGTATTCACAGCCGCAGGTGTTACAACCGGCATCACAGGAACCAGCTCAACGGCAGCCAATCCATTTACCGTAACAGGGCTTTCGGGAGGAAATTATTTCATCCGGGTCGTTGAAACGGATGCGCCTTTCTGCCAGGAGGATTCCAATGTGTTCACAATTGTTTCCCCAGACATGCCGCTTTCGGCTACTGTTGCAGAGGTGGCCACTGTTACCTGTACCAACGACCAGGGCGAAATCCTGGTGGATCCCGAAGGTGTCTTTGCCACTTATGATATCTTATAGAACAATTCTACTACCGGGCAGTACTACACGGTAATTGACGTTGGTGAACACTTGTTTACCGGGCTTTCGGCCGGCGACTTTACTGTGCTGATCACAGATGCGGAGGGTTGTGTCTACAATGACGCGATCACCCTGGTGGAGCCGCTTCCGATTACAGCGGACATCACCGCAACACCCACCAGCCTGGCTTGTTATGGGGACGAAAATGCTACTGTTTCTGCCATAAATGTTCTTGGCGGGGAAGGCAGTTATAATTATCAGTTAAATGTATATGACGCTACTGGTACCACCATCGTCTTTACTTCAGGGACCCAGCCCAGTCCGGATTTCGAAAACCTGGGCGCTGGCATCTACAGCATTACCGTCTCAGATGGCTGGAATTGTGGGGTGGAAACCCCTCAGGTTACGATCACGGAGCCGGTTGAGGTGTTCAGTTCCCTGGTACAGACTGCCCAGATAACCTGTACAAATAATGCAGAAATAATTCTGACAGCTACCGGAGGTTCCGGCCCCTATGAATACAGCACGGACGGGAATAACTACTTCCCGATGTCTGGCGGTAACACCCACACCTTTAATGTAACTGATGGAACCTATCAGTACTACGTCCGCGACTCTTTCGGGTGCGAGGCTGATCTTTCCAACCAGGTGAGCATTGAGCCTGTGGCGCCTCTGGTGCTGACTGTGGATAATTCGGCCGCTATGATCAATTGTACAGGTGAAGCAACCGCTTCCCTTACGGCCACGGCCACAGGAGCGTTAGGTAATTATCAGTATGAAATATTTACAGATGCTTCGCTTAGTAATTTGCTGGCCGGGCCTCAATCCACTGGTAGTTTCGACGGGCTTCCTGCGGGTAGCTACTGGATTCGGGCCACCAGTGTGGATTGCGAGGAGGTTACGCCGGAAATCATAATTACAGAACCGGTTCCATTGCAGATCGACCGGGAGGAATTCACAGACGTCAGCTGTTCCGGCGAAGCTGATGGGACAATTACCGTAGAGGTGTCTGGCGGGACTGGAAACATCCTGTATGCCATCACTCCAAACCTCAACCAGTTCGACACGGTAAACACCTTTACCGACCTTGAGGCGGGGGTTTATGACGTGATTGCGCAGGACGAGAACGGATGTTTTATCCCGTTCCAGTTTACCATCACAGAGCCTCAGCCGTTGGATGTGTCAGCCACCTCAACGCCAGAAGTCTGTGCAGGATCGGAGGATGGCACGATTGACGTTGCCATTGCCGGAGGAACGGCTCCATATCAGACGGCCTTTAATTCCAATAGTGATGCAGACTTTGTAGATGGACAAACCACTTTCTCAGGATTGGCTGCTGGCACCTATGTTGTTTTTGTGCGGGATGCACTGGGGTGTGAGACGAATATAATAATCGATGTGGATCCGGGTGTAAACCTGAATGCAACAGTTACTCCGGTCTATGTGTGCACGGAATCGGTTCCGGACAATTACCTGGAGGTAATCCTGGAAGATCCGAGCGTCTCAGATGAGGTGATGTATGCGCTGGACTCCACAGATCCTGCAGCCATGCAGCTCGATGCAGATTTCAGCAATTTGGCTCCCGGGCCTCACTACCTGGCGATCTCCCATATCAATGGCTGCGTCCAGACCATCGATTTCGAAATTGCTGCCTTCGAGCCGTTGACCCTTAGCCTGGAGCAGCGGAACATCAATGAGATCACGGCCATCGCAGAAGGCGGCCAGCCAGAGTATACATTCTTCTTCAATGGAGAAGATTATGGCACAGACAACACCTACTACGTAAATGCTACGGGAACCTACACGGTTCGTGTGGTAGACCAAAACGGCTGTGTGGTTGAAGCAGAGATCTTTATGGAATTCATCGACATCGAAATCCCGAATTTCTTTACCCCAGATGGAGATGGCATGAATGATTTCTGGATTCCTGAGAACCTTGAAGGCTTCCCGCAGATACTAATCAAAATATATGACCGTTATGGTAGAGTGGTGGCTGAAGTCCGCTACGGAGTACAGGGATGGGACGGCACTTATGACGGAAGAGAGTTGCCTACCGGAGATTACTGGTACACCATTCAGCTCAACGGGGAAAATGATGCCCGTGAATTTGTAGGACATTTCACCTTATACCGCTAAGAACTTAACCTTAACAGATGCGTTTTCGATTCTTGCTTATTTTGTTTACGATGTGGGTGCTGAGCTCCAGCGGTCAGGAGTTGAATTCTCCCCAACTATCTCAATACCTGGCAGACAACCCTTTTGTGCTGGCTCCTACCTATGCAGGAATTGGGGATCATGTTAAGATCCGCCTGAACGGGCTTAGCCAGTGGGTGGGCATTGAGGATGCCCCTCAGACCCAATCCCTGGCGGCAGATGCGCGTATTGGAAACCGATCCGGAGCAGGAATTTTTCTTTATAATGACAGCAACGGATATACCAGGCAACAAGGCGCCAGGTTGTCCTTTGCCCACCACCTTACCCTGGATAAATACGATGATGAGTTCCTGTCTTTCGGGATCTCCTACAACTTTAACCAGTTCCGCATCGATATTGAAGAATTCCAAAATGTAGGCGGGGATCCATCCGTCACGGACGACCGGTCTACCAGCAATCATAATTTTGATGTTGGCGTGATGTACCGGAAGAATAAATTCTATGCAAGCATAAACGCGTCCAATCTCCTGAATAAGGACCTTACGGGCTTTAATCCTGTTTTCGAACCAAACCAGCTTCGAAACTACTACATATACACCGGCTTCCGGTATTCCAAAAACAAAAACAGCCGTTTGGAGATTGAGCCTTCCGTCCTTTACAAGATCTTCGAGAGTGATGGCCGGTCGGAAACAGACCTCAACATGAAGCTTCGTTTTTACGATTTTGAGGATTATTATTATACGGGAGTGAACTACCGGTTCCTGAATGATCAGATCGGGAAACCCCTTTATATAGCGCCTTTTGTAGGGTTGAAAAAGAGCAATTTTTATTTTGCCTATTCCGTTCAGGTTATTCTGAACGACATACTGGCTTACAGTTACGGAACACACGTGATTACCGTGGGCGTAGACCTCTTCCAGGGGCTTAGTAATTGTCGTTGTACGTATTAAGGGCGGTGTCCTTGGCAGAGAAACCCGTCCTGATCTTCATCATGTCAGTTTTTCTGCTAGCTTTGCACAAATTTTTTGTGTTTGGGAAGGGTTCGGCTCGATAACATCCGCTTATATGCATTTCATGGCTGCCTCAAGGAAGAAGGCGTCATAGGGTCTGATTACCGGGTGGATCTGGAAGTAACTGCTGACCTGAAAAAAGCATCGCGCACAGACCGTCTTTCAGACACTGTCGACTACGTTCATTTACATGCCATTATTCGCGAGGAAATGGGGGTGAGAAGCAAATTGCTCGAAACCGTTGCCAATCGAATTCTGGAGCGAATATTTACAGAGGTTCCCGCTGTATTGACAGGTGAAGTCTCTATCTCAAAGATCAACCCGCCGATAGGGGGGGATGTTGAACAGGTTACCGTGATCCTTAGCAAATCACGATAAATGTCATTTATTAGAATGGCAAAAAGTGCTAAATTTGTGGCCGATACTAAGGCATCGTGGCCGAGTGGCTAGGCACAGCTCTGCAAAAGCTTGTACAGCGGTTCGAATCCGCTCGATGCCTCAGAAGTTAAAACGCCCCGGGGGATACCCTCCGGGGTTTTTTTATTCCCTGATCATTTCAATCCCCTGCTCAATGCTTAATCGATCCTTCGGCAGGAATCCTTTAACAATCAACACCACGCCACAGATAACAAGAATGACTCCGAGCAATTTCTTGACCAATAAAACCCGGTCCCTTGTAAGGTATCTTCTCAGTTGTTTGGCAAGCAGGATCTTAAAGATATCAGTAATGAGGTATGCCCCCAGCATAGTGGCAAAAAAAGTGATGATGCGATTGGGTTGATTGTCGAGGCTCGGGCCAACGATGATAATCACCCCAAGCCAGAAAACCAGCACCCCTATATTGATAAAGTTTAGCAGGAAGCCTTTTACAAACAATCCCAGATAATCGCTTCCCCGGGCCACAATCCTGGGCTCCTTTCCTTTAAAGTCCGACCTGAAGAATATTGTAAGTCCATACACCAGCAGGATAACCCCGCCGAATACATATAGGCCCGGCTGATTGCTCAGGTTTTCAAGCAGCTGAAAACTACTGAAATAGGCTATGACCAGGAAAAAAATATCAGCAACTATCACCCCCATGTCGAGGGCAAATCCTGCCCGGAATCCTTTTGTAGCGCTTGTTTCCAGCAATACAAAAAATACAGGCCCAACCATGAAGCTTAGTAGCAAGCCCAGTGGAATCGCCGCCTGTATATCTTCTATCATGGTGATTACATTCTTTTTATTGTCCCGCCAAATACCGTTTTTTCATCCATTTTAGCAGGATCCCCATAGACAATTACTTCACCTCCTGCTTTTACCGAAGCTTTTACATAGTCGTGGGCATAAATTTCGGCCCGCGAACCAGCATTTACATTTACTGTGCAAAATCCTGTCTTAAACTGGCTCCCTTTGTAAATGCCTCCGGTATTGATCTGTATATCCTGGTTTTTCGAATTTCCCTCAGCAGTTATAAGACCCCCTGTAACTGCCTTTACAAGAAACTGTGTTACCTCAGCCCGAACTTGTATTTCCCCGCCTTCCTGGGCTTTTACCTCCAGCACTTCCTGTCGTATTATTTCATCTGAAATAATACGGGCGTCTTCATTTACATCTATCACCCCAATGGGCTGTTTGTAATATATATCGACAAAAGTTCGGTAACCGCTGAAGATTTTGGTGACCTTCATCCGGATCTTAAGCACTCCGTTTGACACCACAATTGCTACGTTGTTTGTGTTGGCGCCTTTTATTACAGCTTCATTTCTGTCTGCGGGGATAAGGGTTACGGAAACCCCGTCAAAAACTTTGATCTCTTTGAAAGAATCCAAGGACTGCTTTACAGGAACTTCCTGGCAAACCGCAGGAAGCACCCCCAGCCCATAAGAAAAAACAAGTACTACGATTAGCTTCCGGTACATCAGCACGTATCTTATACAGCTTACACTTTACCCAGCATGGAAAAATCCAGATGTCTTTTAATAAGATCTGTATTCTTCACCATCACCTCTACTTCATCTCCTAACTGGTATTTTCTTCCCTTACGCTCTCCGATTAAGGCGTATTCCCTCTCATCAAAGGTATAATAATCATCCGTTAAATCCCGTATCCTGATCATTCCTTCACACTTGTTTTCGATGATCTCCACATAAAGACCCCATTCCGTCACGCCCGAAACAACTCCCCTGAATTCCTGGTCCTTGTGGTCTTGCATGAATTTTATCTGCATGTACTTAACCGAATCCCGCTCTGCTTTGACGGCAAGACTCTCCATTTGGGAGGCATGCTTTGCCTTTTCTTCGTAAAGACCCGTGTCAGGAGCCTTTCCTTCCTGCAGGTAATGCTCCAGCAAGCGATGTACCATTACATCCGGATACCTTCGTATCGGGGATGTAAAATGGGTGTAATACTCAAAAGAAAGCCCGTAATGTCCAATATTCTGGGTGCTGTAAACAGCTTTGCTCATACTCCTTATCGCCAGGGTATCGACTAAATTTTGTTCCTTCTTTCCTTTTACGTCTTCCAGGAGTTGGTTCAGTGAACTATTGATCGATTTCTTGTTCTTGAAATCAAGTGTGTGTCCAAAACGTTTGATAATGCCATTCAATGCAAAGAGTTTTTCTTCATTAGGCTCATCATGTATCCGGTATATAAACGTCTTTTCCGGGCGTTTTCTTCCTATGAACTCGGCTACTTTCCTGTTAGCCAAAAGCATGAATTCCTCTATAAGCTTATTAGCATCTTTGCTTTCCTTGAAGTAAACGCCTACAGGTTCACTCTTCTTGTTGAGTTGAAATTTCACTTCCACCTTATCAAACGAAATCGCTCCTTGTGCCATCCGTTTTTTGCGAAGCACTTTTGCTAATTTATCGAGTTCAAGAATAGCCGCTGCTACAGAGTCTGAAAGGGTGTACCCTTTGTCCCTGATAGATATTTCCTGAGGTATGTTTGATTTTCGTGTTTCAATTACGTGTTGTGCCTCTTCATAAGCAAGCCGCTCATCGGAATGGGTAACTGTTCTTCCAAACCATTGGGACTTTACCTGTCCGTGCGCATCCAGCTCAAATATTGCTGAAAATGTAAGTTTGTCTTCCCTAGGTCGAAGGGAACAGGCGTTATTTGAGAGGATTTCAGGTAGCATTGGAACTACCCGATCCACCAAATAAACACTTGTAGCTCTCTGGTAGGCTTCTTCCTCCAGGATGGTTTCAGGTTGTACGTAGTGGGAAACGTCTGCAATATGAATACCAACCTCTATATTGCCGTTATCCAATTTTTGAAAGGACAGCGCATCATCAAAATCTTTCGCATCTTTTGGATCTATTGTAAAGGTCAGTAGTTTCCTTAAGTCCTTCCTTTTATTGATTTCTTTCTGGTGAATCTGCGTATCGAGTTTATTAGCATAGTGTTCAACCTCCTCAGGGAAGCGATACGGCAGCCCGTATTCCGCCAAAATGGAATGGATTTCTGTGTCGTGCTCTCCGGGAGTACCCAGTATTTCAACAATCTTTCCATAAGGGCTGTCAGCGTCCTCAGGCCAGTTCTCAAAACTCACGATGACCTTCTGCCGATGTGCCCCCTTTCCTATTTTTTCCAGTGGCACAAAGAAGTCCGTATACATCCTGGCATCTGTTGGACGAACAAAGGCGAACGTCTTGTACAGATCCACAATGCCTACAAAATTGGTTTTGTGTCGTTCTAGTACTTGCACAACCTTACCCTCCGGACGGCTGCCTCGTTTTTTCTGTAATAACTGAACCTCTACCAGATCCTTGTGAAACGCCTTGTTCAGGTTAGGGAAACTAACGAAGATATCCTGTTCAAGCTCTTCACAACTGATGTACGCATTTCCCTGTGTATTCACATCAACGGTTCCTGAATACACCTTCGGCACAAACAAGGCTTTATATTTTCCCTTGGAGGCTTCCTGTATGCGTTTTGTACTACTGAGCTCCCCCAGGCGCTTAATCAGAATGTTTCGCTCATTAGCATCTTTAATATCAAGCCTGGAGGCAATTTGTTTGTAATTGAACACCTTCTTTGGCTCTTCTTCAAGGACCGTAAATATCCCCCGTGTAATTTCATTTTTTAAATGATTCTTTGCCCGCTTCTTTTTCTTCGACATCAATCCGATTAATTTGACGGCAAATTACGAATAATTATCTCCCGGATTCAGCTATTGCTCCATTCCTCTTCGGTAAAGAAGCTGTCAACAATACATTACTATTATTAAATATTTTAAAGAATTAAAGGTTTTAATGATTATTATAATAGCTTGTTAATTACTACAATAAATAAATAAGACAATCCTTGGAAATATTGTAATGAATATTCCATTCACTATCTGTTAGGGTCTTAAAATATGGATTATCAGAATGGTAGAACACTTATTAACTTGTATTAATAACCATTATCAACCATAAACTCTTAATAAGTATTTTGGGTTTTTATGTTAATTTCAATAGCAATTAATGTGGATACTTGGTGAAACAAATCTTATAAAATCGATTTGCTATTCGGGTTAATTTATGCAATGGGGATTTTATTTCTTTCTGGCAAGAAGACATATTAATTTTTTCTTTACGTCTTCTTAACAATTGCAATTAGGTTATTACTAATAAAATAAAGATGTTACCGGTGTTCTGGAAATTGGGTGTTAAGAAGTTTTGACAAGGTCTTTCCGCTATACCTTTGTACCTTTACTTCAATAAATATTAGGCTTATGAAAATCTCCATAGGTAATGATCATGCAGGAACAGAATATAAACTCGCTATTGTTGGGTTACTAAAATCGATGGGCGACGAAGTGATTAATCACGGGACGGACAGTTCAGACAGCGTGGACTACCCGGACTTCGTTCACCCGGTTGCCCGGGATATTGCGTCGGGCAATGCGGATTATGGCATTATTATTTGTGGCAGCGGAAACGGAGCAGCCATGACCGCCAACAAGCATCAGGAGATTCGCGCTGCACTTTGCTGGAACAAAGAACTAGTCCGCTTAGCTCGCGAACATAATGATGCCAATGTACTGAGTTTACCGGCTCGGTTTATTGCCATCCCTCAAGCCCTTGAAATGGTAAAGAGCTTCCTGACCACTGATTTTGAAGGGGGTCGACACGCGCGCAGGGCTGAGAAAATCCCCTGTCGATAAGGTATTTAAAACTGCTATTTTGTTGTACCGGAAGATATGGCCCATAGTCACCATCACCACCACCAACATTCCCAGGATCTGAAAGGCAGAAACCTGCTTATTTCAATATTTTTAAATATTCTGATAACAGCCGCGCAGGCTGTAGGCGGAATTATTTCGGGGAGCCTGGCCTTACTCTCAGACGCCCTCCACAATTTAAGCGATGTTCTTTCCCTGCTGATCAGTTATTTCGCGAATCTGCTATCCAGAAAAGAGGCTTCAGCCAACAAGACATTCGGGTATAAAAGAGCTGAAATTATTGCAGCTTTTGTGAATTCTGCCACCCTTATTATCGTAGCAATATTTCTTATCAAGGAAGCAATTGTAAGGTTGCTGGAACCTCAGGAGATAGGCTCTGTTATAGTTATCACCCTGTCCATACTGGGAATACTCGTAAATGGCTTTAGTGTATTGTTGCTCCGGTCAGACTCGCAGCGCAACATGAATCTTCGCTCTGCCTACCTTCACCTGCTCACCGACATGATGGCTTCTGTTGCTGTGCTTGTGGGAGGCATACTTATGTATTTCTTCGATTGGTATTGGATAGACCCCCTCCTGACAATTGTAATAGCCCTTTATTTGATCTACATGGGATATGACCTGCTTAAAGAATCTACCCGGGTATTGATGTTGTTTACCCCGGATACTATTGAGATACAAAACATCGTAAAAGCCATCTGTGAGTTGGAAGAGATCAAGAATGTACATCACGTGCATATCTGGCAATTAAATGAAGACGAAGTGCATATGGAAGCGCATATTGATTTCATGAAAGACATTCGTCTGTCGGAGTTCGATAAGATTTTGAATAAAATTGAAGAACTGGTATATCATGAATTCAGGATAAACCACATAAACATTCAGCCTGAATTCGAGAAATGCGACAGCAAGAACATCATAGTCCAAGACTGACCTATGGAGATAAAGGTTAAAACCTTCCAGGAATTAAGCAGGGAGGAGCTTTACGGTATCCTGCAATTGAGATCTGAGATTTTTGTCGTTGAGCAGAATTGTGTTTATCAGGACATGGACGGGAAGGACGACAGCGCTATACATGTACTGGGATACCTGGGGCCTGAACTGGTGTCGTATACCCGAATTTTTGGACCAGGGGTTTATTTTAGCGAAGCAAGCATAGGAAGGGTGTCAGTTCGAATTCCCTATAGAGGCAAGAAACTGGGGGAAGAAATCATGAAAAAAACCATAGAAGTAGTTCAAAGCCGCTTCAATGGACAAAACATAGCCCTATCAGCTCAGCTTTATTTAAAAGAGTTCTATGATGGAATGGGTTTTGTCGCCGAGGGGGATATATACGACGAGGACGGCATAGCCCATATCAGGATGGTAATGCATTCAACCTGAAAAAAGAGCTTCAGGTAATCTTTATAGGCTGCTTGTTGCCCAGATTTAATTCACCCAATAAAGTCTCGGTGAACTTGTAATGGCCGCGGAAGGTGATAATTCTGAACCGGTTTGATTTCATCCGGCTAAGAGTATCCAGAAAAAGCCATTTCGACTTGAGCAACGTTGATTTGTCCGATTTCAGGCTGATGTCAAAAACATAATTAACACCATTTTTAGTTGCTGTAATATCCGGAGTCACGGCATTACCCGAACTTTTCTTGAGGTAGGATTTAGGAGTTTCATACCCGTCCATATCCGCTTTAATATTATCAAACCCCCTTGCCTCCAGGTGTTCTACAGATTTTATCAAGACATCTGTATTCTCTTGTTTTTCAATTTGAATCATAGTTCGTAAGTTATGAAATAACATCGAAAAAACAAACCCCGAGGACCCATTAACACAATATTAAATATTTAAAAATCAGGCAATTATTTAGCTAGAGAATAATGGTTTTGCCTGTTCTGACCGAGGCGTCAGCCGCGAGGACAATTTGAAGACTGTTCACAGCATCGCGCAAATGTGCGGTTAGATCTATATCCTGAACAATAGCTGACAGGAAATATTCCTGTTCGAGCAGGCACAAACCATCGTGATCCGGTTCGTTCTCAATACGGATTAATTCATCTTCCAGAAAAAAGTTACCTGACGGGCTCAGTTTGCTG
>JARRLI010000001.1:28048-37428 GCA_037387145.1 Robiginitalea sp.
TTGTCTGAGGACCCGGCAGGGGCATCTGAAATAGACACTGAGCCTTTCGGACCAATAACATCTTTTATAAAGAAGGCCGTTTCACTCATCATCGGGCCCCAACCCGCTTCATACCACCCCACAGACCCATCTTCAAAACGCACCTGCAACTGGCCGTAATTATACATCTCAGGACTGATATCGTCGGATAAGCGGGCTCCAATAGCGCTGACGCTGACAGGCCTGGAGCCGGTCATCATACACATGATATCGACATAATGAACACCACAATCTACAATAGGGGACATAGACTTCATTAGCTGCTTGTGGGTATACCATTGCGGCCCGGAACTTTGTTGATTCAGGTTCATCCTCATAACCAGGGGCTTCCCAAGGCTTCTCGCTTCTTTTACAAACAGGGCCCAGGCAGGGTGTACCCGCAGGATATACCCTACGACCAACTTTAGATTTTTTCTGCTCGCCAGCTCCACAAGGCCAGAAGCCTCTTCTACAGTCAGGGCCAGGGGTTTTTCTACAAAAACATGACACTCGTTTTCCAGAGCGGCCCTAACAAGTTGCCCGTGAGAATCCGGATAGGTGTTGATCGAAACGGCCGTTGCACTGGTATTCTGAAGGGCTTCCGGCAAACCGGCAAATGTGGGAACCCCACCAAGCTCTTCGGAAAGACGCTCCCGACTCTCCGGGTTCCTGCTTACCAAACCGAGAATTTCAAATCCGGATAATTGCTGATAAGCCCTGGCGTGGCTGCCTCCCATGTTTCCACAACCTACTACGATAATACCTACAGGATTATTCATGGTTTTATGCTGAAAGCTATGATTTTATTGCCCTTAGGCGTTCCCAGTTTTTCTCCTCCACATGCAATTGCGATATATTGCCTGCCATCCACTTCGTAAAGGGCCGGGGTAGCAAATGCAGCCGCGGGAAGCTTGTACTCCCACAATAAAGCCCCCGTGTGCCGATTATAGGCCCTGAAAAAACCGTCTTTGGCCGCGCCGATAAACAACAGGCCGTTCTCTGTGATTACCGGACCGCCGTAATTCTCCGTTCCAGTTGGCGGGTCCCCTGCCTTTTTGAGCCCCGGGGTATCTCCAAAAGGAACACTCCAGAGAAACCCGCCCTTGTTCAGGTCGATGGCGTGCAGGGTTCCCCAAGGAGGCTCAATTGCCGGGTATCCGTTGGCATCTAAGAATTTATGATAGCCCCTGTGTTCAAAGGGCACCGAAGGAGGGCTACTTCCGGATTCCCCGGAAGCGACTCGCTCACTGCCTGATTCGATCTCCAGGAGAAAGGTCAGCAAGTCCGACTTTTCTGACTCAGAAAGCTGGGGGAACCCCGGCATCATTCCCTTTCCCCGATTGATGAGGTTGTCGACCTCTTCCACAGAAAGCCGCTGTCCGAGGTTGACAAGGGAGGGGTACCCGCTGGCAGGAACACCGGCCCTGTCTGCCTGATGGCAGATTACGCAGTATTGCCTGTATATTAATTCCCCTGGCCCGGCCACCGGCGGGTTTTCGGCAGGGAGCATTTGCAGGAACCAGGCCATTTCATTGGAGTTTACATAAAGGATGCCCGAAGCGGGGTCGACTCCTGCGCCCCCCCATTCAGCGGCGCCGTCATACCCCGGGAGCAATAGTACAGGATCAAGACCCGGAGGGCGGTATTGCCTTCGGTCCGATGAGAGAAAAAGGCTTTTTATCTCCTCTTTATTGGGGGCGTAAGGACTCAGGTCCTCCTCCGTAAGGTCCTGAGATTGACGGGCAAACGGCGGGGGCTTTACAGGGATTGGCTGGGTCGGCCATGCTTCCTGCCCCTCAAGGCCCGACGCCGGAAACGGCACTTCTTCTATTTCAAACAAGGGCTTGCCCGTAATACGGTCAAAAAGAAACACGTATCCCTGTTTGGTAACCTGTGCCACGGCAGGGATCCTTTTACCTTCTTGTGTTACAGTAAGCAAGTTGGGCGGGGCAGGGGGGTCACGATCCCAGAGGTCGTGGTGGGTGAATTGAAAATGCCAGAGCCGTTCCCCGGTATTGGCGTCCAGCGCTAGCAGGCAATTGGCAAAAAGGTTCTGGCCCTTGCGGTCTCCTCCGTAAAAGTCAGGAGCTGCTGAACCTGTCGGGACGTACAGGATTTCCCGTTCGGTGTCCAGGGCCATTCCAGCCCAATTGTTGGCCCCTCCCACCTTTTGGTTCAAATAGGTGTTTGGATCTTCCCATGTATCGTAACCGGTCTCGCCCGGGTGCGGAATGGTATGGAACGCCCAGGCCAGGTCGCCCGTACGGACGTTAAATGCCATGACATCCCCCGGAGCAGCACCGAGGCTTTCTCCAACCCGCAGAGGCATGATGATAAGATCCTTAAATACCGTCCCCGGGGTGTTGGAAATAACGAATTTTTCACGGGCTGCCGCCGGCATGCCAGAACGCAAATCGATCTTGCCACCATCCCCAAAGGAGGGGACCGGGGTTCCAGACAAGGCATCCAGCGCCCATAAGTCGGAACCCATGGTGTAAAAGACGCGCTTGTCTTCCCCGCTTTCCCAATAGCTCACTCCACGACTTGTGGAATGCCATGCTTTCAGCGAATCTCCAAACACCCATATTTGTTCACCGGTCCGCGCATCCAGTGCAAAGGCACGCAGTGCGGCCGTAACTCCATATAGCAGGCTGTCGACCACAATCGGATTCATCTGCATCTGGCCGGCATCGGGAAGTTCCTGTTCCCAGGCGACTTCCAGGCGGTGAATATTTTCTGGACTGAAAGCATCCAGAGTGCTGTAATGCGAACGACCGGGGTCCCCCAGGTAATGTGACCAGGTTTTGTAAAAAGCGCTATCGGATCCTGCGCCCGGGGATTTGCGTTCGCAGCCTGCGAGGCAGCCTGCCAGCAAAAGAAAACAACCCCAAAGGCGCATTTTGAACAGAAACATACAACCCCCTTTTTGTTAAATGTAGAAAAATGTGATTAAATCAAAGAAAGCCCGCTCAGCTCAGGAACAAACGAGAACCCGTTTCCACAACCTTCCGGTAGTAGGAACGGCCAAACAAATTCAGGTGCACCAAAAGATAATAGAGTTGATATAATGCAACCCGCACTTCAAAACCTGCCACCTGTGGGGCGATCTCAAAGTATGCATCATAGAAACGGGATGGAAACCCACCAAAAAGTAAAGACATGGCCAGGTCTACCTCTGCATGTCCGAAATATGCCGATGGATCGATGAGGTAGGGGGTCCCCGAGGAGGAGATCAGATAATTGCCGCTCCAGAGATCTCCGTGCAGAAGCGCTGGCTTGATTTCGGGCAAAAGGTTGGAAATCCGGGAAAGCATCCATTCGGGCTCGGGAATTTCCGAGGCGCTTAAGAACCCCTTGTCCAGGGCAAGCCTGTACTGAGGCAAAAGCCGATAATGACAATAAAAAAAGTCCCAGCTGGGATTAGGGGTATTTACCTGATCCAGCGTGCCAATGTAATTCTGCCGGGGCCACCCGAAAGAAGCGGAGGTGTGATGATGCATTTGGGCCAAACCCCTTCCCAACGCTTCGAAGGAACGACCCCTTTCGGCGCCCACAGGAATATATTCAAGCAAGAGACAGCTTCCTGAACCCAGGGAAGCACATCCCTCAACTCGAGGCACAGGCAGTGTGCCCGTCCGCGCTATAGCCTGAAGGCCTTCCGATTCAGCCTCCAGCATATCCAGCCCGTTGGTGTTATTCAGGATTTTTGCAAAAAACCGTCCGTTATGAGCCTCAATGATATAGGATTCGGCTATATCACCTCCTGAAGCACGATTGAGTTGTTTGATGTTTAGGCCAAAGGCCTTTTCCAGATCCTTTATTAATGTGAGGTTCTGCACGGCTTAAAGTTTAAAACGGTCACCCACCCGTGCTATTCGGAACCCGGCCTCCTCAACTTCTTTTGCCGCTGCGCTTTCGGGATCAAGGAGGGGATTGGTGTGGTTCATGTGGATAAAATAGACCTTGTTTTTTACGCGTTCCGGCATGGAGGAAAGTAGCGCCAAAGACTCTACAACAAACGGATGGGGTATCTCGCGACCAGGAAGGCCAGGTCCACTTCAGCCAACTTGTCCACGAGTGACGTATCCCAACGCTCCCATTTATCTATGTCTGGAATGAACAGCACCTTTTTTTCAGGCCCGGCAATCTCGAAGCCCACGGTTTCAGAATATTCGTCCCTGTGAGGGACCCGGAAAGGGGTCACCTGCAGCTGGGGCGATAGGGATACGGCAACACCATCGGCCAGGGGCTCTAATGTGATGTTTTTAAACCTGACCAACTGATCCCACGGCCCATTGGAGGCCAGGAAATTGCCCATACTAGGAAGCACATACACAGGAACCTTAACGGCATTCATAGACTCCCTGCCGAGATACATAAGCCCCGTATAATGGCCAATATGCGCATGGGTCAGGAGCACTGCTGCCGGGGCGGGATCTGATTCAAATGATGCAGCTTGCCGCAACAGGTATAATTGAGAAGGCAAGTCGGGAGTAGCCTCAAAGAGATAGGCTTTATTTACAGAAGGGTCCAGAACTCCCAGTGAAACAACTTTGCGGGCCGGATCCGGCTTCTGGTAATAAGGAGCACAACAGGATTTTTCGCACCCCGCGTGAGGCGAACCACCATCCTGCAATGTGCCGAGGACTACGAGTTCTGGGGCAATTTTGCCGGAAGGAGTTGCTTCGGCCTCCCGTGCTGGCTGAGCGAACGAAAGTGAAGTAGAAAGGACAAAGGCCGCAAGCGCTCCGAATGGCTTTAGCATACCCGGGTCATTGTAGTATTTCCTGGTATTTAGCCTGATTTCCAAGTAATTCTCTGGCAGCCATAATGGAAGGGTCGTGCTCGAGATAATAGTCATAAAGCCCATTCCTGTAGAAATACCGTTTAATTACTTCATCTTCCAGCAACTTGTGTATTTCACCCGGGAAGTTCTCCAGTGCCTGAAGCTTTTGTTTTTCAACGTCTGCCAACAGCGACTTGAAATCAGCCGTTATTTCTTCGCTGAAAATCTCTTCCTCCCGATGTGTAAGAGCTTCTTTAAGCGCCTTTTCAGTCCGCGTCTCAAACGCAAAATCACTTTGGCCCACAAACCTTCTGAAGTCCTCCAAAGTGCCGGACTGGAGCCGGAACTCATTGACAGAGGAATATTCGTGATCGTAATAATAATCGGTCGCAAAGTCAAATATCAGTTGGTTTTGCTGAAGCGCCTGAATAAGGTCATTGGACGCCAGTTCGCGAATCGCAATATCCGGATTAACCCCTCCGCCATCTGTGACTATGCGTCCGTTGCGCGTCTTGAATTCGCTAAATTTCGTGTTCCTTACAGCGTTGCCCTCATTGTCCCGGTTCCAGTAATCAAGGGATTGTATACACCGCCCGGATGGGGTATAATATCGACTGATAGTTACCTTGAGCTGGGTGCCGTAAGTCAGTTTAAGGGGTCGCTGCACCAATCCTTTTCCAAAACTTTGAGCGCCCATTACCACCGCCCGGTCGAGGTCCTGCAACCCCCCGGAAACAATTTCGCTGGCAGAAGCGCTTTTCCCGTTTATAAGGACCACAAGAGGAATCTCTGTGTCGATTGCCTTGTTGCGCGTCTTGTATTGCTGATTGAACTTCTTCACCTTGGATTTGGTGGTTACGATTAGCTCCCCTTTGGGCACAAAGAGATTGGTGACGTTGATGGCTTCCGATAGCAGGCCCCCGGGGTTGCCCCTGAGGTCGAGGATAAGTTGTTCCGCTCCCTGATCCTTCAGTTCAAGAATGGCCGCCTTTGTTTGCTGACTGGCCTTTGCATTGAAGCGGGATAAAACGATGTATCCGGTTTTATCATCAGCCATACGATAGTAGGGGACGGCATCGATTTCAATGGCTTCCCGTGTGATAGTCGCTGTTTCCGGCACCCCCTGACGGAGATAGGTGACGGAAACCTGGGAATTGTCAGCTCCTTTTAGCAATTCAGTAGCGTCGTCTTTGAAGTCAGAAACAGCGATGTCGCCTATACGTACGATCTCATCGCCGGCCTTCAGCCCTGCATTATCGGCAGGGTATCCCTGATAGGGCTCCACAATAACAAGCTTGTCTTCGTACGAGCGGACCATGGCGCCAATACCCGAATACTCCCCGGCATTGTTGATTTTATATGCCTCGACATCCTGCTCATTCAGAAACTGTGTATATGGATCCAGATCTTCCAGCATATTTTTGATGGCGGTGTCCATGAGTGCTGCCGGATTGGTTTCATCCACATAGTTCATGTTCAGCTCTTTGAACAGGGAGGTAAAGATTTCAATTTGTTTGGCGATTTCGAAAAAATCACTTTTAAATCCAGAGACCGTCAGCAAGATCCCTACAGCCAGCAAGGGCAGGATCACTCTAGTTCTCAGTATCTTCTTCATGGAGCTTGAATTTTGTCAAAACGGCCTTCATGGCCTGTGAAATATCCGTGAAATCAGTCGGCTCTTTCCCAAGGTATAAAAATACGAACGCATAGTTTCCCTGCATATTGTTAAAAATTCCGGGCTTTTCCAGCCGATAGGCCTCCCTCATCAAGCGCTTGAGCTGATTTCGGCTGACAGCCTTTTTGAAGGACTTTTTCGGAACGGCAAAGCCCGCCTGAGCCGGCACCTTCTCAGGCAGAGGCGTTCTCAGGTAATACAGCATGAGCGGGAACGCTTTCAGGCGGGTGCCTTTTTCAAACACTGCTTCCCATAGCTTTTTGTGAGACAGGCGTTCTTTTTTGGAGAACCGATAACGTTGCATGTCCAAAAATAGCAATAAATTAGGGGCTGCTCTTAATGATAATTATCATATGAAAGGCCGGACCCAAGCATTAATTTGCTTTATTGTAATCGGCTCCGGGCCAAATCCAAAAAGAAACTGAGTATGGGGACCCATTCCGTGAAACCTCTGGACTCCGAAAAAGTTAGAGGCATCTATTTTCATCGCTTGCTTACAGATCTCGAAGCGCTAGAGCAAATGCTGCGAGATGATCTTTTCTTGAAGGAGCCGATTCATATCGGGGCGGAACAGGAATTTTGCCTGGTAGATGAGGATTGGGAGCCCTCAGACAAGGCCATGGCAATACTCAAGGATATTCAGGAGGAGCATTTTACCCCGGAACTTACCCGATACAACCTTGAGATCAACCTGGATCCCAGGCCCCTGGAAGGAACCTGTTTTTCAGACATGCACCGGCAACTGAACGATTTGCTGGACTACGGACAGGAAGTGGCAGAGAAACACAAGAACTACATCATACTTACCGGCATCCTGCCCACTATAAGCACCCACTATCTGCGGGAGGACTACATGACACCCCGAGAACGATATAAAATCCTTTCGGAAGCTATTCAAAAGGTGCGCAAAGGCAACCTGGAGGTCCACATAATGGGGGTGGATGAGATCAACCTGCATCACGACTCCATCATGTATGAAGGATGCAATACCAGCTTCCAGGCCCACCTGCAAATCGACCCGGACAATTTTGCAGACACCTACAACTGGGCCCAGGCGATTTCCGGGCCGGTGCTCAGTGTTTGCACCAACTCTCCCATGCTCATGGGCAGAGAGCTTTGGGAGGAGACCCGAATCGCACTTTTCACTCAGAGCGTTGACACCCGTAAAAGCACCTTCCTGCTCAATGAACGGGAGCCCCGGGTAGGATTTGGAACAGCCTGGGCGACGGGAAGTCCGGCAGACTTCTTCAAACAATCCATAGTCCGGTTCAGGAGCCTGATCTCCACGGATTTCGAGGAAGGGGATAGCCTCCAGCAACTGGAAGCGGGAATCACACCCAAACTGAGCGCCTTAAACCTGCACAACGGAACAGTTTATCCCTGGAACAGATTGTGTTATGGGCGAACCCATGGAAAACCGCACTTGCGGATTGAAAACAGATATATGCCTTCCGGGCCCACAACATCAGATGAAATTGCCAATATGATGTTCTGGGTTGGGGTTATGCTGGGGCGCCCCAAGGAATGGGAGCAAATCCATGAGAAAATGGATTTCCGCGATGCCAAGAAAAACTTTTTCAACGCTGCGCGGTACGGGATTGCAGCCCAGTTCCACTGGGACAATAGGATCGTTTCTACCAAGGAGCTCATCCTGGAATATTTCCTGCCCATGGCCTATAAGGGCCTGAAGAAAGCCCGGGTAGACCGGGCGGATGCCGAACGGTATCTTGGTATCATAGAAAGGCGGATCCACGGCCAAAACGGTTCGGAGTGGATGGTACAATCCTATCGGGAGCTTAGAACTAAATTCAATGCCCGTGAATCCCTCCAGAGGCTCACGGCTTCTCTTTTTGAACGCTCCTATAAGGGGTATCCCGTGGACGCATGGACAAAGATAAATGCGAATGAACTTAGTCAGAACACTAAATCATTGAAGATTGGGGACATGATGAAAACCAAAGTCATCACGGCCCAGGAATCCGATAGCGCCGCCCTGGTCATTCAGATGATGAAATGGAACAATATTCACCACCTGCCTATTTTGAACAACCTAAATGAATTAAGCGGATTGCTGAGCTGGACCGACGTGACCCACTTTAAAGGAGGGGATGAGATCTATGAAAAGAGCATTCGGGACCTGATGACAGAGGATCTGATCACCATTAATCCCGGAGCACAATACGATAGCGCAAAAGAACTGATGTCCAGGCACCAAATCAACTGTCTCCCCGTTGTAGTTGGAAAGGAATTGGTTGGAATCCTAACTTCCAATGATCTCAAATAGCATGATTTTGACCCAAAAGGACAAAACCACAACCCTTCAGGGGGAACGTCTCATTGGAAAGGTCACTTCCGGCAAACCAGGCCCCACCCTTGTTTTCTTTGGAGGGGTGCATGGGAATGAGCCTGCCGGGGTCCTGGCCCTGGAAGCCGTCTTCGGCTCCCTGATGGACGGAAAGGTTACGCTGACACATGGGACGGCCCTCGGCATTAGAGGAAACCTGCCAGCCCTGGACCTGGAACAACGTTTCCTGGTGCACGACCTGAACCGCATTTGGGGCAGGAAACGACTTTCGGAAATACTCGAAGGCTCTCGCCAGGAACTTTCTCCGGAGGAGCGTGAGTTGCTGGAACTTTTTGACGCCCTGCAAGAGGTCTTAACAAACTATGAGCCCCCGTTTTATTTTATAGACCTTCATACGACCTCAAGCCAGACCCTTCCGTTTATAACTATTAACGACTCCATGATCAACCGAAAATTCTCGGAGCTATTCCCGGTTCCGGTCATTCTTGGGATTGAGGAATATTTGGAAGGCCCATTATTGAGCTACATAAACGAACTCGGTTACATGGCAATGGGGTTTGAATCTGGACAGCACAATGATCAGGCCGCCGTAAAAA
>JARRLI010000002.1:0-17774 GCA_037387145.1 Robiginitalea sp.
CTATTTCCCTCATAATCCCGGGCGATCAGATCACGGATCTGAAGGTCCGTGTAGCTGACCATTTTCTTGCCTGTGTTATAGCTGTAGGCATCTGAAGCCCTTGCAAACAACAAACGCAGGAAATCATACACCTCCGTGATCGTACCTACCGTGGAGCGGGGGGATCGGGAGGTCGTTTTCTGTTCGATGGCAATAACAGGGGATAAACCATCTATCTTGTCAACATCAGGACGTTCCAGATTCCCCAGAAATTGTCTTACATAAGCCGAAAAAGTCTCGATGTATCTTCGCTGACCTTCGGCATAGATAGTGTCAAATGCCAGAGACGATTTCCCACTGCCGGAAAGACCGGTGATCACAACCAGTTTCTCCCGGGGAATCTGTACATCTATATCCCTGAGATTGTGAACCCTGGCCCCTTGCACATCAATCATATGATCTTCACCTGTTTTCTTCATTCCGGCAGTTTGCGAAATTACGATATTGAGGCGTAAATAAGAAGCAGCCGGAGCTTAAGTTGGTTAATAGTTCCGGGTGGTTTAAATTAGCCCTCAAACCAGATATCATGAAAATATTAGGCATTGGTTCCCGAATTGATCATCCTGAATATGGTAAAGGAGTAGTGGTCAATGTAAGCCCCCGTCATTACTGGGTCTCTTTTATGGATTCAGGGATTGAGACCATTGATCTCGACACAGGTTTTGAAGTGATTGAGGCAGTGTATGGAGAAGTGGATACGATTAGTTTTTCTGAAGTTGAAAGCACGCTGATCGAGGTCCTTCGCAAGTGGAGTGATGTAACAACCCTGGTTGCCCTTGCCGACAAATGGAAAGGGGGTACGCTTGTAATACAACCCAAGGATCCGGGACTTTCGGGAAAAGAAATACCGATAAGCACCTTTTTTCACAAAATTGTGATGGTACGGGACCGAATTCGCGTCATGGAGCAAAAAATAAATTCCAGTAAAGAATTGTCTGATCAGGACAAAGTAGATCTGCAGCAGTATATTACTCGTATTTACGGGAGTTTAACCACATTTAATATCCTTTTTAAAAATAAAAGTGATCAATTCGTTGGTGATCGGAGCACGAACTGACAAAAACAGCTACCATCCTGGTCAGTTTATATAATATCCCAACTGTGCTATTTTATGCGTACATTCTTAGGGCAGAGGCATTATACCCATGCTGATCTGACTGCCCGATGGTATGGCTGATTTGTTTCCCGGAATCAGATACCGAAGAAAGCGGGATGGATGCATCTCTTCCCACCTTAGGTTTGCATGTGTTTTCATATCGAATGATTTGACCGTGTAGGTTGCGCATACCAAATTCACGTTTTTCATCAAATAAAGCCCAGGGTTCCCGTCCAAAACGATTTCTACAATACCTGGTTAGAAGTGGAAGGATATTGTATACAGGCGTAATACTGCTTAATAAAACACCGTCTGACGTGCGTTCAAATTTCATATTGGCCTCCAGATATCGTTTTTCAGTTCCAACGCGGTGCGCCCATGGGGATAATTTTTCCTTTACTTTAAAAAGCAGATCCCAGGAGGTATCTTTTTTCTGAAATAAAATGTTTATGTACTGATATATATAATGTTGTAATTCAGGTCTTTCGCTTAAATAAGAAAAGTATACATAACGCTGGGCCTCAGACCCTTTGTTTCCCAGGCTGTCCCATACTCTTTTTGCCTTTGAAGTGTTGGTTGGTATGTGCATATGGGCTCCAAACAAAAGAGAGGAATCGTATTTTTCCAGGAATTACATAAACACTTGATAGGAGGCCCTGCAAGCTGCCATCGTGGGTAATTATTAGGTTTTTTTCCATGACTATATTAGGATATATGCCAAATATATGGATATATTCCATTATATGGAAATATTCCTTATTTATTTTGGAATATATCCAAATCTATTATCTTTGTTTAGAATTCGACTTGTAGATACTAAGCTTCAATTACCTTATGGAAAACGAAATAGTTATTAGGAGATTCACGGATATACGCAGGGAATTGGGCCATACACAGGCTGAATTCGCCAGGATACTAGGCATTCCAAGTACCACAGCGGATATAGAAAGAGGACGGACCCGGCTAACGGGTAAGGTAGTGGCAGAACTCCTGAGGCAATTTAAAATAAACCCCTTAAGGCTCTATGGAGCGAGCGAAAAGCGATACCTTGAGACTTCTTCTGTTAGCGTGATGCCCAAAGTAGTAACCGTGGATACGCAGGAAAAGGAGAATATCGTACTGGTAAACGCCAAGGCAGCGGCGGGATACCCGCAGAGTATCCACGACACAAGCTGGTATCGCCAGCTTCCGGCCTTTGACCTGCCACTCCCACAGGTCCGCAACGCTTCTTACCGGGGTTTCCAGGTAGAAGGTGACAGCATGCTTCCCAACCTTAAACCCGGAGACTGGGTCCTTGCAAGGGCAGTTGAGGATTGGGAGGATGTCAATCCGAATAGGATGTATGTGATTGTATTGCATGATGCTGTGGTAGTTAAGAAAATTGAGAAATTACCTGGAGCAAGGACCATCAGGCTCATTTCGCTCAATGAATCTTATCCTCCCTATGAGATTGCAACCGATCTGTTGCAGGAAGTCTGGCTGGTAAGCAGTAAGATTACATTCGGGCTGGAAGCTACCACTGAAAAAGGATTGCTCCGGCAACTGCAGCAATCCATGGACGAGCTCAAGGAAAAACTGGGCAAGGCCTGATCCTGATATGCGATAGTTAGCGCAATAATCACGCCTGGCAGAAGTTGCCCAGCCACTACGTTCCAAAAATTGTCAATCAATAACCTACGGCAGTATCGTCCCCCCGGGGATCGGCCCCTCCTTCCAGGCGGCCATCGGGTAATATCCGGATGGCATCTACCTTTCCGATAATAGGGGTAAAATCCGCATTTATGTGATACCCTTTTCGTTCCAATTCTGACTTTAGGCTTTCCGAGAATCCCTCAGGTTCAAAAGTAACTATATCCGGTAGCCACTGATGGTGAAACCGGGGTGCATTTACCGCCTCCTGCATCGACAGACGGAATTCGTATACATTCAATATGGTTTGTGCAACCGCCGTTATGATCGTCGAACCACCAGGGGTCCCAACAACCATCCAGAGTTCTCCATCCCGCTCCACTATAGTTGGGGTCATGCTGCTCAGCATCCTTTTCTCAGGTGCAATACTGTTGGCTTCGGCTCCAATGAGCCCAAACATATTTGGCGTTCCAGGCTTGGAACTGAAGTCATCCATTTCGTTGTTGAGGAAAAAACCCAATTCATCACAATAGAGTTTTGAGCCATACGCACCATTTAGGGTTGTGGTCACAGATACTGCATTGCCTTCCTGATCTACAATGGAATAATGGGTGGTTTCAGCACTTTCATAAACACTGATCTCTCCGTGAGACACTTCCGAAGAAGGGGTGGCACTATCAAAATTAAATCCGGCCATCCGTTGTTCGAGATAGGAATCACTTAGGAGGTCTCCCAGGGGAATATCTACAAAATCAGGATCTCCAAGAAAATAATTCCGGTCGGCATAGGCCCGCCTTGCCGCCTCTGTAAATAATTGGATGCTGCGAACCGAATTATGTCCGAAAGATGCGAGATCATAGGGTTCCACCATCTTGAGGATTTGATTCATGGTAACCCCTCCGCTGCTTGGCGGGCTCATCGAGATAATCCTCAGGTCTTTGTAATTGAAAACAATGGGGTTCCTCCATTTCGCCTCATAACGTGCCAGGTCTTCCTCAGTGACGAAACCTCCTTTTTCCTGTATATACCTGGCGAGGATCTTAGCGGTTTTTCCTTTATAGAATTCATCCCTGCCGTTTTTAGAGATTCTTCTCAGGGTAGCACCCAGGGACGGGTATCTCAATGTGTCCCCAGGAGTGCATTCGGTATAAAACAGAGTGTTTTCACCATTGACTTCAATGATTTGTTCCCTAACCCTCTCCAGGCGTGCCGCCTGCTTTTCAGTTACTTCCACACCCTCTTCCACCAGCCGGATGACCGGTTCCATGATCTGCTCTATCGGCAGCTTGCCAAAACGCTCGTGAACGGCAAAAATACCGGCCACAGTCCCGGGTACCCCAACTCCCGTGGCCCCAACGGTGCTCATTCCAGGAATTACATTGCCAAGGGAATCCAGGTACATGTCTTTGTGGGCTGCCAGGGGAGCTTTTTCACGGTAGTCAAGCGCTCCAAAGGACCCATCGTTTTTTCTGTAAACCATAAACCCTCCTCCTCCAAGATTCCCTGCAAAGGGGTAGGCGACTGCCAGGGCAAGCTCTGTGCCTACCATGGCGTCGAAGGCATTCCCTCCGTCCTTTAGAATAGCAATCCCAACTTGTGAAGCTTCCCTTCTGGCAGATACGACCATGGCATTATCAGCTACCTGACCAGTTGGGGCTGCAGGAACTTCCCGGCATTGTGTTAAGAGCAGAGGCAGGGCTGCAATAAAAAGGCTGTAGCCCAGGAATCGTCGAATATATAAGGCGCTATCGGCTGGTTTCATAACTCTGTCATTTTTTGACGCGAAAAGATAACCAATTCATCGAAAAACGAAGTAAACTCGCCTTCAAATTCATCATAGAATTCCCGTAATTCCAGAATAGCCTTGTCCATGCCGCTCTTATGGCCGGTCCTTCGGTTCATACCCTTCAAAACGCGTTCTATCCCATCTAATTCCCGGTAATTCAGCAACCAGTTATCTGCAATCATATAAGGTGCAAATCGTTGTATCGCCTCAGGCATCCACTCGAGGTTTTCCTCCAGCAATTGATAGAAGGAGGCCGTATAGCTGGTAAGTGAAGTATCCGAAAAGGATTCCCAGTTCACCGCAAGAAAATGATCGTAATAGATGTCAACTATTACCATGCTGTAATGGCCGTAACTGGAATGAAGCCTTTTGCTGCTTAAGCGGGGAATGGGATGCGTATCAGTAAAAGTATCTATAGCTCTGTGCAGCAAGACTCCTTTCTGAACAGGTTCGGGATAATTTCTGTAGTGTTTCCCCCGAATTGAGTCAGCCATAAAATTACCCAGGGTAATATTAGGATCCCCAAAAGAAAGATAAATATGTGCCAAAAAGTTCACCGGTCTAAAAATAGGGAGATTACATCAAAGTAATGCAGGGAATCACCTTCGGGAGGTTATATTTGTTCCTTAAAATTCGAGAGCATGACTTTGATCAAATCGATTTCTGGAATACGGGGGACCATCGGCGGTGCTCCCACAGATAACCTGACGCCTCTGGATACGGTTAAATTTGCTGCGGCCTACGGCACCTGGCTCAAAGAATATCGGAAAAGTTCCAGTCTTAAAGTGGTGATCGGCCGGGATGCCCGCCTCTCGGGCCCCATGATTCAACAGTTAGTTTCTGCCACCCTTATCGGGCTTGGATTTGAGGTTATTGACCTGGGGCTCTCAACAACGCCCACGGTTGAATTGGCGGTGCCTCTGGAAAAAGCGGATGGAGGGATAATTCTAACTGCCAGTCATAACCCCAAACAATGGAATGCGCTCAAATTGCTCAATGAAAAAGGGGAATTTCTGGATGCGGCTGAAGGATCCCGAATCCTTGAGATAGCGGAATCAGATGCGTTTGACTTTGTCCCGGTTGATGAACTGGGAAAGGTTGAATCTATGGATTCATACCTGGATGTTCATGTGGAAAAGGTATTAGAGCTCGATCTGGTTGATCCCGAGGTAATCCGGAAGAAGAAATTCAGGGTAGTAGTGGATGGGGTATGCTCCTCCGGAGGTATTGCGATTCCAAAACTCCTCCGGACCCTGGGCGTGGAGGTCGTGGAATTGTATTGTGATCCTACCGGGCATTTCCCCCACAACCCCGAGCCCCTGAAAGAACACCTGGGTGACATTTGCGAAATGGTAAAAGAACAACGGGCAGACTTTGGGATTGTCGTGGACCCAGATGTGGATCGGCTGGCCTTTATTACAGAAGAAGGGGAGATGTTCGGAGAGGAATATACGCTGGTGGCCTGTGCCGATTATGTACTGGGCAAAACACAGGGAAACACGGTTTCCAACCTTTCTTCTACCCGTGCCCTCCGGGATGTGACCGAGAAACACGGAGGAACGTATTCTGCGGCGGCAGTTGGGGAAGTAAATGTGGTGGCCCTGATGAAAGAAACCAATGCTGTTATCGGAGGCGAAGGCAATGGAGGTATTATTTACCCGGCCAGTCATTACGGGAGGGATGCCCTTGTGGGAACAGCCCTTTTCCTTATGTTGATGGCAGAAAAAAATCTTACAGTCAGTGAGCTAAAGGCATCGTATCCTCTGTATCATATGAGCAAAAAGAAAATTCAGTTAACCCCGGATTTAGATGTAGATCAGATCCTCACAGAGATTGCTAGGCGGTATCAAAATGACAATATCTCAACGGTGGACGGGGTAAAGATTGATTTTGCTGAAAGCTGGATACATATGCGAAAATCCAATACAGAGCCCATTATTCGTATATATACGGAGGCTCCCGACCAGGCCGGGGCTTCATCCCTTGCAGACCGATTTATCCTGGAACTGCAGCAGATAGCCGCCGGATAGTAGGATTTAAAATTTCTCAGCTATCTGACCCCGCTTTGCGGGACGCTACCTGCGAGGAAGGCACTTTGTCCCGGTGCTTCCAGCGTTTATGGGTCCAGAAATAATATTCCGGTGCCTCCAGGACTGACTTTTCTACCTCCTTAAAAAATGCATCAGTGATTTCATAATCCGGAACTTCGGACGGGTTTTCCGCAAGTACCACAAAACTACCCTCATAATACCCGCGGCGCAGTTTGCGGACCCGTAAGTAGACTGCCGGCAGGTCTAAACGCTTACAGAGTGATTCCGGCCCAATATGCATTGGCACGACAGTGCCCATGAAGGGGGCCCAGTACTTGGCTTTCATCGCCATGGGAGACTGGTCACTCAGGATCGCATAGGTAGCCAACTGCCCAGATTTTTTGTTCTGGGCAACCACGTTCTTTGTTTCCCTGGTTGGTATTAACGTAGTGCCTAATTTCTCGCGAACATCCCGGATCCAGCGATCAAAGTATTTATTCTTGATAGGTTGGTAGATGGCGTACCCCTTACCCCTTACATGGGGATCCAGAGTCATGGTCCATTCCCAGCTGGCATAATGGGGGTACAGGAGCATTATGCTCCTATTTTGGTTTTCAAATCTTTCAAGCACCTCAAGGCTGGGGTAGACAAAGCGCCGTTGTAGTTCTTCCTGGCTCGTCCCCATTGTTTTAATCATTTCCAAAAACATATCACAGAGGTGAACATAGAATTTCCGTTCTATCTCCTTACGCTCCTCCGGTGTCTTTTCAGGGAATACAAGCAGCAAGTTCTCACGCACTACCTTCCTTCGATACCTAATAACCCGGTAGACCAGGAAACGGACCAGGTCTGACACCATGTAAAGAAGGCGAAAAGGCAATCTTGATAAGCCCCAGAGAAAGGGGTAAGACAGTAGGAAGACGAGTCTCTGCATAGGCCTAAATAAGGGCAAATATAGCTATATTTGCCCCCACACAAGGTGCTTTAATGAATTTACACATTGCAACCATCGCCGTGATTGCGGCCAACATTCTGATTTCTTTGAGGGGTTTTAAGGACTACCCCTTTTTTGAGCGTTACAAATTTAATATCGGCGCGATCCAGGGCGGTCAGAAGGACAGGATGTTTACCTCCGGCTTTCTTCATGTAGATGGCTCCCACCTTTTACTCAATATGTTTACGTTGTATTTCTTTGCCGATGTGGTAATCCATTGGTTAGGGGCAGGAAAATTTTTGATTATCTATCTTATCAGCCTGGTGGCAGGAAGCCTGCTTGCGCTTTCGTTTCACAAAAAAGAACCATTTTACAGCGCCGTAGGGGCCAGCGGAGCAGTTACAGGTGTGCTTTATGCGGCTATCTTGTTACAGCCGGATATGCGGCTGGCACTCATGTTCATACCCATTCCTTTTCCTGCTTATATCCTGGGGATAGCCTACCTTCTTTATTCTATTTACGGAATGAAGAAACGGCTTGGAAACATCGGTCATACCGCCCATTTCGGAGGGGCCGTGGGCGGCTATATTACCACCCTTATTTTCATGCCCTCCATTATGACCACTCATCCGGTGATGGTCCTCTTGCTTGCGCTTCCCATTGTTTTGCTTTTCATTCTGGAGAAAATGGGGAAGTTATAAATACTGGCACCCAGCAAGATACGCCAACCATGCGTGGATCTGTCATTGTCAAAATACCTGCCTAGAATTATACCAAATCTCCATCTGTTTCGTTAGAGGTATACCTTAAATCAGATAAAGGTATTTGTCATGAAGCATTGGACGAAGCTTTTTATTGGAATTGGAATACTTCTTTGGGCTGGGTGTACCGATGAAACCACGGTGTATCAACAGGATGAAGCAAGTGGTCCCTTTATTATTGAAAAAATAGCTGAACCCGCGGGGGCTGTTAGTTTTGCATCCGCCGGAGTTTTGAAGTTTTTTAAGCAAACCCAGTCCCTGAGCACTGAAGAGGAAACGGCAGGGGATTACCCGCTTACGCTGGTGGCGAGCATTACACCGCCCCTTCGTGAGGACGGTTCCCTTTTCACCGCCTCACACGTGGATGTGGACCAGGATTTTGCCTATGTAGCCTATAATACGGCTGGCGATGTCTATGAAGGTGCTATTGACGTAGTGAATATATCGGACCCAAACAATCCTGTTGTTAGTTCCAGGCTAGTCTACAGAAATGCGGATGTGAATTCGGTTAGTTACGACAGCGGTTTTCTATACGCTGTAGGCTCCGTGGATTCCGAAACCTCTTCCAGCGCAATCTCAAATTCCTTTGTTGCCCGTATCCCGGCATTCGGCGGTTTGCTGCAAACTGATGGCATCCAATACGGCTTTCAACAAGGTTACAATGCCACGGATGTTGTTACCCGTCCTGACCGCATACTGGTGAGCAGTGGCAAAGAAGGAGGAATTGTAGCCTATAGCAAGACTGATTTGGCGATTCTATCTGAACTTTTCTTGACGGATGCAAGATCCCTGGCTTCAACCGGAGCAGGCGTAGCCGTTCTTGATGTAGGTAGCGGGGTCCGGATTCTGGAGTCCGATTTAAGCGAAAGCAGTCTGATTCCCATTTCCGCAGACCTGGGAGAAAACAGCAAAAAGACCATAGATATCTGGGATGAATGGGTAATAGTCGCTGAAGGGACCAATGGTGCGGGAATTTATGAGGCTTCAACCGGAACCCTGGTCCAGAACCTGCCAATTCCTGCCCTTCCCGAAGGTGTTGATGCAGCATATAGAGTAACCAACGCCGTTTCCGTTAACGAAAATGCCATTTTCATGGCCAATGGCGGCGCGGGGCTATCCCTGGCAGAACGTGAAGGCAGTGGAGCAACTACCATGGGGGTCATTGAACTTGGGGGTTCTGTAAACTATGTAACATCACAGGATGACTTCGCATTTGCAGCCTCGGGCGGTGACGGCCTTCACATCATAAAGCTGAACCGACCGGCTGACAGCCTCGATACCCGATACCTGGACCTGCCACAATATGAAGGTAAATCCAGGCTGATCATAAACAAGGAGGAGTCTGCTGCATACAGAGGAGAAAAGCGCCTTGAATTAATTCAGGTAGAAGGATCCCTAATGCTTGGCGGGTCCTGGACGGTTTATAATGATGTCACCGTGGCCAGCCAGGGAATTTTTCACATTTCAGGAAGCATGGCAGTAGGGCGAAACGATGGGATGAAAGCTATTGTTGTGGAGCCACAAGCCATACTTCGGGTTAGTGGCAACTTAACTTTATATGGCGATCTTATTCTCAAAGATGGTGCTACTGTGGAGTTCCTTGATCCAGATTCCGTTATCGATATTTTTGGTGCGGTAAAACGAGAAGGGGAAACATCAATCCTGGGCACTTTCAGGGATGTACGTGGCGCCTTTAAATAAGCTGACTTTAAATAATCAACCGCAGACCTGATTTGTTAACAGGGAGGAATTACTCCTCAGGGCAGTAATTCAGCAATCTTTTCCTCCAAAGCAGCTCCCCTGAGGTTTTTTGCAACAATAACGCCGTTTTCATCCAGGATAAAACTAGCTGGTATGGCAGTGACACTGTAAAGTTCTGCAATCTCATCAAAGTACCGGACATTGGAGACCTGGTGCCAGCTCAACCCATCATCTTCAATGGCTTTCTTCCAGGCTTCCGCATTGCGGTCCAGTGAAACACCAAGAATGCTGAGGCCCTTATCCTTAAACTTACCGTATACACGTACAATATTAGGATTCTCAGCCCGGCATGGCCGGCACCAGGCTGCCCAAAAGTCTACAAGTGTAACCTTGCCGAGTACCTGGTTCAGGGAAAGATCCTGGCCTTCAGGTGTGGGAGCGCTGAAATTTGGTGCTTTGGAACCAATGGCAGTTCGCATCGAAGCTTCCAGCTTTTCTGCTATGGAAACGCCTATGGTAGTAGATTGTATCTCTTTTGATAAGGAGTTATAAAGGCTCTGTATAACCTCTTCGGGAACCGATTTCATCTGAATCATGCGGTTCACGACCAGCGCCGAGATCAACGCATCGGGATGGGAGCCTATGAATTCTTTTTCAAAATTCAGGCCTTCTTCCTGCAACTCAAAAAACTCATCCCGAAGGGCATTCATATTTGCAGTATCCTGTGCGCTCATGGCCGCGCGCATTTCCCTGTTAATCGAGTTCCTTTTTTGAGCCAAATTTCGGGAAGCTTCAAGAAATTCTGCATAAAATTCATTCTGAGGCGTACCGCTTACAATGGCAGCATTCAGGCTGTCCTTATGGGCTGTAACGTCGACATTTCCATCCTCGAGGATCAATGGGATACCCCCACTTACTTCTTCAATAAATATATAGTACAGCCTGGGTTCGTTTATCTTACCTGTAAAAGTGAAGGATCCTTCTGCAATAAATGTGCTATCGGATTCCACAGGCTGCAAATCTGCATCGCTTTTTCTAAGGTATACTTTGGTTGAATCGGCAATATCTCCGGAAATAGTTCCTTTGATCAGGTATCCGTCCGTTGCCATTTCTCCACAGGAAACAAGGGAAATCAATAAAATACTAAAACCGAATAGATGTCTCATTTTAGGTGAGTTTCAGGATTCGGATGCAAAGGTAGGCAGGCTCTTCTAATAAAAAAAGCTCTTAACAAAAGGTTATGCCCGGTGGCATCCCCAGTACGTGGATCTTTTAGAACTGATACCGAAGTCCCAGTGCAATGTCAAAATCAAAATTATTTGAGAACCCCCCATAACCGACCAGGCCAATTTCCGGCCTCAAATCCAGAGAGAGTAGCAGCGGTATATCGAAATTGTATTCAATCCCAATATCGCCTGCCAGTAAGACGAAAAGCCCGCCATCATCGTCCGTGTCAAAGTCCTCGTTGAAATCAACGCTTCCAAGGCCTCCGCCGGCTCCATAGTACCAGTTGAAGTTTCCATCCAGCTTATTCACCCACTGATAAAGCCCCGTTAATTTGAGGGCGTCAAAATCCCTGGAATTCCTCCAGCCAAGGTTGAATTCCAGACGGTTATGCCTGGAAAGGGATTTTTGATAGGAAATTTCAGCTCCGAAACCATCACTGTCTCCTAACCGCAAACCAAGGGCATGATCTGATATCTCCTGGGAAGCCACAAGGGCTGTCAACATTAAAAATAGCGGCAGAATATAGTTGGTCAATCTCATGAAGGGTGACTTGTAAAAGGGTCAAAATGAATTTTCGACGATGGTCTTCAGGTAATAAAACTTAATTTTGTTCCATAAAATTGTGCCTTGCCGGACAAAATCACTTTAGAAGAACTCTCGGACAGACTTTCCGGAGAACTATATTGGGATACCTTCATCGACATTTGTATTCAACGGATGCATCTGTTTATAGAATGTTGCCCCTGGCGGTGGCTTACCCCAAAGAAGAGGCGGATCTTCAGGAGTTGATTGCATTTGCCGGCTCCCAAGGAGTGGGCCTTATCCCCCGAACTGCAGGAACCTCACTTGCTGGGCAATGTGTAGGTGAGGGTATTGTAGTGGACTTATCACGATATTTTACAGAGATCGGTATATTGGATTTGGAGAAGCGTCAGGTCAGTGTTCAGCCCGGTGTCATAAGGGATGAATTAAATCAGTTCCTGGAGCCCCATGGGTTGTTTTTTGGTCCTAATACTTCGACCTCCAATCGATGTATGATGGGGGGAATGGTAGGCAAAAATTCCAGTGGCACCACTTCTATCCGGTATGGGGTCACACGGGATAAAGTGGTTTCCTTAAAAGTCCTGTTGTCGGATGGCTCTCAGGCTTTATTTGGACCGATGAAACCCGATGATATAGCTGAAATATCCAAACATGAAACACTTGAAGCATCAATTTACAAAAACGTTTTTAAAGAGCTTTCTAACAAAGATATAACTGCAGAAATACGCAACGAGTTTCCTAAAGCAGAGATCCATAGACGCAATACCGGTTACGCTGTGGATGAACTATTGAATACATCGGTTTTTGACGGGGGCTCTGAACCCTTTAACCTGGCAAAACTTCTATGTGGTAGCGAAGGCACTCTCGGGATGATTACTGAGATAACCCTGCAACTGGATTTACTGCCGCCTACTGAAGTCGCGATGATTGTCCCACATTACCACACTCTGCAGGACAGCTTGTCTGATGTTGTTCCGGTTATGCAGCATTCCCTGCACATGTGCGAGATGATGGACCGCATTATCCTCGATTGTACAAAGAACAATCTGGAGCAAAGGGAAAACAGGTTTTTTGTACAGGGTGATCCGGAAGCCCTTTTGATGCTGGAGGTGCGTGAGGAAACACCAGAAGCTCTTGCTTCGTCCATAGACGATATCCTGCAGACCCTGGCAGAAAGCGGTAAAGCCTATGAAACTCCCGTCCTTAAAGGGGATGAAATCACTAAGGCTTTTGCGCTTCGTAAAGCGGGCCTGGGCTTATTGGGCAATCTGGTGGGAGATCGGAAGGCTGTTGCCTGCATAGAAGATACAGCTGTAGCCCTCCGGGACCTTAAGGAGTTCATTGGCGAATTTAGCGGAATCATGGATCATTACGGGCAGAAGGCTGTCTACTACGCCCACGCAGGAGCAGGAGAATTACACCTCAGGCCCATCTTGAACCTGAAGAAATCCGGGGACGTCCATCTGTTCCGCCAGATAACGACAGAAGTGGCTTCCCTTACCAAGAAGTACCAGGGCTCCTTCAGCGGGGAACATGGAGATGGGATCGTCCGGGCAGAGTTTATTCCCTTAATGATCGGGTCCAACAATTATCAGCTGCTCAGGCGCATAAAGTCCTATTTTGACCCCAATGGAATTTTCAATCCTGGAAAGATCGTGGATGCATATCCCATGGATCAGGCACTTCGATATGAGCCTGACCGTAAAGAGCCCAGCATCCCTACACTACTGGATTTCTCAGATAGCCAGGGAATCCTGAGGGCAGCAGAGAAATGCAATGGCAGCGGGGATTGCAGGAAAACACATAAAATGCCAGGCACGATGTGTCCGAGCTATCAGGCTACCAAGAACGAAAAAGATACCACCCGAGCAAGAGCCAATGCACTGCGGGAAATCCTGACAAAACCCTCCGAAGGGAATCCCTTTGATGCGGATGAGCTTAAGGAGGTATTCGATCTTTGCCTAAGTTGCAAGGCCTGTGCCCGGGAATGTCCCAGCAATGTTGATGTAGCTGCCCTGAAGGCGGAATTCACCTATCAATATCAGGAAGCCAATGGATACGCCCTGCGAAACTGGCTGTTTGCCCATAATACCAAGATCAGTAAATTTCAGAGCCGTATTGCATTCCTGTCTAATGCAATCACCCAAAACAGCCCGGGAACGTCACTAATAAAAAACATACTGGGAGTTGCTCCTGAGCGTTCCCTGCCCCCAGTGTCCAGGACAAACTTTAATAAACAGCTAGAAAAAACCAGGCTGTCCGGGAGAAAATATATAGGCAAAGTCGTACTGTACCTCGATGAGTTTACCCAGTATCTGGACACCTCTATAGGACTGGATGCCATAGAATTGCTGGAGGGCCTCGGATATGAGGTTGAGCTGTTCAGGGCGGAGAGCGGCCGTGCATTCATTTCCAAAGGCTTTCTGAAACAGGCCAGGCAACTCGCCCATAAGAATGCACCTGCATTGTTGAGGTTCGCCAGGAAAGGTACACCTGTTGTGGGTCTTGAACCTTCTGCCTTGCTTACGTTCAGGGACGAATACAGGCGATTGGGCTTATTGGAGGAAGAGGCGGAGACCATCGCCTCCAATTGTTTTCTGGCAGAGGAATTCCTTGCATCCGAATTTAGGGCAGGGCGGATTGGACGGGAACAATTCACCGAAGAGCAGAAAACGATAAAAATCCACATTCACTGTCATCAGAAAGCACTCTCCAACCAGCAAGTGACCTTTGAAGCCCTGAGTATCCCAGAGAACTACACGGTTACCATTATCCCGGCAGGTTGTTGTGGAATGGCCGGTTCCTTTGGGTATGAAAAGGAGCATTATAATGTAAGCATGAAAATAGGAAACCTTAAACTCTTTCCATCAATCAGGAAAACCGGGGCAGAAGTCATCCTGGCGGCAAACGGCACCAGTTGCAGGCATCAGATCCTCGACGGAACAGGAAAAACAGTTTCCCATCCGGTGAGTATACTAAGGGAAGCACTACTTTCCTAACACTTTATCCAGATGCTTTTTCCCAACGCCTTTCTTTGGTTCAGCAATAGCGGCTAAAAGTTCATCCTCATCCATCTCTTTCAGCTCTGAATCTGCAAAGAAAGGCGAGAGTTTATCCTCATTGTATTGATAGAGCTTCCATCTTTTGAAGTTATATTCCAGTGCGGTATAGTGATCCACCCAATCCCCCGAATTCATGTAAAGGCATTTTGCAGTACCGGCTTGGTGCCATTGTTTCTTTGGGTGATGAATATGTCCGCAGATCACATGATCAACAGCTTTACGAATGGCAAGCGAGGTCACTGTTTGCTCGAATTGTCCGTAATACCAGCTGGGGTCATCACTATACTTTATACTATCTGCCAGTGATACCCTGGGTTTGCCTATTATAGACCAGAAAATGTTAATCCATCTATTAAGTCGCAACAAAAATGCACGTCCTGCAGAACCCAGCCGGGCAATCCATTTTGTTATCCCTGAAGAATGATCGAAAGCAGCCCCATGGAAAATCCAGGTCTTTTTTCCATCCAGTTCGAGGATTAATTCATTACGGAAGTGGACATTGCTTATGGAATATGTAGATAATTTCCTGAGCCTTTCATCATGTTCGCCCGTTAAATAGTATACTTCTGTTCCATTAGCGGCCATACCCAAAATCCGTTTCAGGACACTAAAATGTGCAGGCGGAAAATAGCCTTTATCAAGGTTCCGAATATCAATAATATCCCCGTTCAGGACCAGTTTTTTTGGTTTAATGCTATTTAGATAGGTAAGCAATTCTGCCGCATGGCAACATTCAGCACCCAGATATATATCGGAAATGACAGCTATTTCTATTTGACGTTTATTCAATTTGCAGGCTATATAAGTGCAAAATTAGAACGACAGGTATAATTAGGGGCACATATAAAGGTCAATATTTGAATAATTTATCGTTAAGCCAACTTTAAGATAGCAGATCCAAAATTAAACCAATATTGTGCCTGTTACTTGGCCGGCAGGGACGTAAGGCCTACCTTTGATTTCCTGAGATAACAAGCGAAAATTAAGGTGAAATGGCTGGTAATACTTTTGGCACGTTATTCAAACTGACCACGTTTGGTGAATCGCATGGTAAAGGACTTGGGGGCATTATAGAAGGATGTCCGGCAGGCCTGCAAATCGATCTGGAGGCTGTCCAGCAAGACCTGGACCGAAGAAAACCCGGCCAAAGCGCAATTGTCACTCAACGAAAAGAGGCGGACCAGGTTGAATTCTACTCCGGTATTTTTGAAGGCAAAACTACGGGTACTCCCATCGGGTTTGTGATTAGGAATACCAACCAGAAATCCCGGGATTATACCCATATAAAAGACTCCTACAGGCCTTCCCATGCCGATTATGTATACGATCATAAATACGGGTTCAGGGATTACCGGGGAGGCGGGCGCAGTTCTGCCCGGGAAACAGTTTGCAGGGTAGTCGCCGGTGCCATAGCAAAACAACTGCTCGGCGATGTGCGTATCCAGGCATATGTATCCGGGGTAGGGGGGCTGACCTTGGATAAACCGTACCAAGAGCTGGATCTTACTCAAACCGAAGCCAGTCCTACCCGTTGTCCGGATGGTCAGATGGCCGCCGAGATGGAAAAACTGATACGGAAGATCAGGAAGGAAGGGGATACTGTGGGCGGATTGGTAAGCTGTGTAATTCAGCATGTCCCTTCCGGACTCGGGGAACCCGTGTTTGATAAACTCCACGCTTGCCTGGGTCAGGCCATGTTGTCGATTAATGCAGTCAAGGGATTTGAATACGGCAGTGGATTCGAAGGTGTCCGCATGAAGGGAAGCGAACACAACGATGCATTCAATTCAGACGGCACGACCAAAACAAATTACAGTGGTGGCATTCAGGGAGGCATCAGTAATGGCATGGATATATATTTTAGGGTGGCATTCAAACCGGTGGCAACGCTACTGCAGGGGTATGAGACCATCGATAAGCAAGGGGAGTCAGTAAACCTTCAGGGCAAAGGCAGGCATGACCCTTGTGTTGTGCCCAGGGCAGTCCCTATTGTAGAGGCAATGGCAGCCCTGGTACTGGCGGACTTTTACCTGTTGTCAAGGGTTTCCAAATTGTAAAAGCACAATCAGGGAGGTCCTTTTAAAAAATAGTATCTTCCCCCTTAAAATCTCTTTCCATTTATGAGGAAAATTGAACTGCACTGGCAGATCCTGATCGGTATGTTGCTGGGAATCCTTTTTGGGTTTGTAATGACCTTTCCCGACTGGGGAGCCGGATTCGTCCTGAATTGGATCAATCCCTTTGGAACCATATTCGTAAAACTTCTCAAGTTAATCGCCATCCCACTGATCCTGGCTTCCCTTGTCAAAGGGATATCGGATTTAAAAGATATTGGCAAGTTCAAAAATATTGGCCTGAGAACCATTTCCATATATATTGTCACTACTGTTGTAGCAATCAGTATCGGGCTTTTGCTGGTGAATATCCTAAAGCCGGGTGACGGTATCTCAGACGAAACAATTGCCCAACTCACCCAAACCTATGCGTCGGATAGCGGTGTTACCTCCAAAATTGAGGAAGCCAGTCGCCAAAAAGAAAGCGGCCCTCTGCAATTCCTGGTTGATATGGTTCCCGACAATGCCTTCCGCGCCGTTAGCGATAACGGCTTAATGCTTCAGGTAATCTTCTTTACCATTTTCCTCGGGATATCCATGTTGCTGATAGGTGAAAAGGCCGCCCGCCCCCTTAAAGATTTCTTCGATGCTCTCAACGATGTTGTCCTTAAAATGGTAGACTTGATCATGCTCACGGCCCCTGTGGCCGTATTCGCCCTTCTGGCGAATGTTGTGGTCTCTTCAGGCGACCCAGATCTCCTGCTGGCCCTGTTGAAATACAGTGGGGTAGTAACCCTGGGGTTGGCCTTCATGATCGTATTTTACTGCATTGTGGTCTCCGTTATTACAAGGTACAATCCTTTTAAGTTCCTAAGCCGTATCAGTCCCGCCCAGTTACTTGCTTTTTCCACC
>JARRLI010000003.1:0-18097 GCA_037387145.1 Robiginitalea sp.
GGGGTGGAGTTTTTATCTGCTCCGTCATGGGCACTTCTTCATCCAGCATATCCTCAACATTCAGCGAGATATCGTAGTCATTTGCCTCATCATAGGTCTTCCACTCAAATGCGCCCCAAACCAACGCCATTACCAAAGCCAGGCCCAACACAAAATAAAGGCCGCTGTTCCTGTTCAGGTCAGCTTTTTTGCTCTTTTTCTCTTCCATGATTTCCGTTGTTTAATGTTCGCTAATTTAACTATATTTTTATCAAAAAAGCAATTATAGGGATCAATTTAATCACCTGCCTTCCTCAGTATCAAAAGGGAAATGAAAGCCCCCAGACCAATACCGACAATGTTTGCGGCCAGATCCCACAATTCCGCACTGCGTTGCTGACCGCCTATCCCCTGTAGTACTTCAATTATCATTCCATAAACCGCAAGACCTAAACCAAGCCAGTAGAAGGAAGATCGCTTAATCGCCCTGGGACGAAATCTTTCCCATAAAAACAGCACTCCCAATACCATGGCGATCAGATAAAAACCCAGATGTATCCATTTGTCCAGGAAGGGGATATCCGGCCCATCCATGTCCAAATTATCTGCTGGTATCAGGCTCAGGACAGTAAGAAGTGTAATCCAGGAAAAAAATAAAAAGCTGAAGAGCTTCTTGCTACCCACCGATCAATTCCTTGTAGGCTTCGGCATCCAAAAGGTCACCCAGTTCAGAAGTGTCCGAGATCTTAATCCGAATCATCCAGCCTTCACCATAGGGATCCTCATTGACCTTCTCAGGCTCCTCTTCCAGGCTTTCATTGAATTCGATTATTTCACCACTGACAGGCAAAAACAGGTCTGATACAGTTTTTACGGCTTCCACTGTGCCGAAAACTTCCTCCCTTTCCATGGTTTCATCCACGGTCTCTACTTCCACATAGACGATATCTCCAAGTTCTCCCTGGGCAAAATCAGTGATTCCAATGGTAGCTACATCGCCGTCCAATTTGATCCATTCATGGTCTTTTGTATACTTCAGTTCGGAGGGTATATTCATCGCTGCAGGATTTTATCTGTTCCAGCAAATGTAGTTTTTTCCTTCCGGACCTGCCAAGCATGTTGATAAAAAACCATTTGCTCCCTACCGCCCCGATAGCGGTGATCTATGGACAGCCGAAAGAAAAACAAAGATGTATTATCAATTACCGAAATTGTACCTCAGGGTGAATCCCGCATTGATGTTTGTTTGTGGAAAAGCCGTTGAGACGGCGAACTGTGAAAAGGAGTGGTCGTAGAAAAAGAGGGCATTCAGGTTTTTGGTAAGCGCGTAGTCCGCAGTGAATTTAATAGACAACAGGTTTTGTCCTGAAGTAATCTGATTGTTGTTCACATCCAGGTTGCGGATGATCGTTATATTATCCCTAAGGCTTACATCGGCCTTCAGGTTTAGATCTCCCTTTAGGCGCTGCCGCTCTCCCCCGATGCGCGTAACGAATTGAACGTCTTTGAAGCGGTATCCAAGCCCTACTGTGTATTCTTTTCCATTGATCTCTGTAAGCAGGTTGTTGTCAAAGCTGAGCGAAAGGGCGCGGTCGGTGCGCACCTCTGCCAGGACACTGAGGCTGCTCTGCATTTCAAAATCCACGCGGATCAAAGGATTGAACTGGTCGTTCAGCACTACATTGTTTAAAATGTCAACGGGTAGCAAATCCTGTGTTTCCGGATTAACCGGAGGCTGACCAGTTCCAATCAGCTGGTCCCGCTCCAGATTGGTCTGAAAGGAATTGATGCTATATGCTGCACGGTAGCCATGACTTAGGGAAAATCGTTTGAATTTCTTCCGGAACCATTTGTTTTTCATTAGCCCGGTATACTTGATATTCCAATTCGGAAGGGGGATACTCCTGAAGACACCGAGGTTCACCTGCTCTGGGTCCTGGCCGGTATAGGCTGCATAGAACGCTGGCAGCAATACATCCTGGCTGGTCTTTCCAAACAGATTTGGAAAGCCGTCTTCATCCTCCCCGGTATCCGGGTACCCGCCCTGCTGCTGCAATCGGTTTGCGATGGTGATGCGGTTTTCTCTGAAAGTATCGAAGGTTTCGGAAGTTATTTCGTCACTTTTTGAAAAGGAGGTCCCGATCATAATGGTCGAGATACTGAATGACCCGAATGTGTTGGGTGTGAGTTGTATGTATTCCCCGTCTTCGATCCTGAAATTTTCCTGTAAGCTGCTTGAATATTGCCTGTCTGCAACAAGATCGATGGTGAGCTCCGGAACCGGGAGAGCCGTAGCTGTGATATTCAGCTGCTTGTTGGTCCGCTGGATGAATTGCTGGTTGAATTGCTGAAAATCCGTAAGCCATCCTTTGCGTGCGGCATCAAAACGAACATCAGCCTGACTACCGAAAACAAATCCCAACGATGGTTTAGTAGTCCCTATAAATCCAATGGAGCGGGTATAGCCTGGCAATACGGTTCCGTTGTTTTCACTGTAGTTGACATTGATACGTTTGACCATGGTAACAACGTCTATCAGCGTATTGGTGAATTTAGAGGTCTTATTTGGCGAATTGGGCTTTTCGCCTTCCCTGGTGTTTCCGGCCTTGTCCGTTCTCGGAGCGGCAATCTGGTTGGTAGGTTTCCCGGAAGATTTCTTTAAACCCAACCGGTCGTACAGTCGCTGCATGGTCAGTGCAGTGGTAAGGGTATGGGTATTGGCGTTTTGAATCGTATTGATAGAAGGGAGGACGAGTTGTTCTTCGGGTACCCCGGGATTCTGTTCCTTGGCAACGGCCAGGTTCAGGGCATCACCGCCGCGTTGCCATTCAAAATTACTGGTGTAGGTATATTGGGCATTTATAAAATCAAGGATTGGTATCTTGTCCAGGGGGATCTCGTAATTGAGTTGCATTTGCTGGGCATGCCTGTTCGGTTCCCCGGTATCGAAGAAACCGCTCCATACGGAAAGGTCCTGGTTGATCTCAGAGAAGGGATTCCCTGCCTCCTCGTAATAATTCCTGATAATATTGGTGTTTGCGGCCGTAAGGTTGATCCTCAGGGAATTACTGATCGCGTAATTGAGGGTGTATTGCCAGTTGAAAAGATAATTCCGCTGCTGCAGCAAGGGCAGATCCAGCGCCTCTACTCCTGGTTCCAGCACCTCCCTGAACCGCTGTTGGTTGAATTGCCGGTTGATATCCGATTGTACCCCAATGCTTGTGGGAAGCCAGTTAATATTAAAATCCTTTAACCATTGCCAGTAGCTTCCTCTGAGGATGGAATCGTTCTTGGCCAGGGGAGCCTCAACGGAGACTGGCCACCTCAAAATCCCTGTGATTCGTTTCGTTATAGGAATAGTTGAAAGTGAAGTTTTCGACATCATAGAAATTAGCTTCGGCCTCCTCGCTGCGGTTTTTTCGCACCCCGATGAAATTAATACTCGTGCGTTTTGTATAGTCCTCTGCCTGTTCACGAATGGTCTCGGCTTCCTGAGGGGTATCTGCAGCATCGATCCGGTCTTCCAGTTTGAGGTCGTCGTATACAGGGTCGAACTCCGGGGTGATCAATTCTTCTGAGATCCCGTAGTTGAAAGGGATCTGCAGGTTCCATTTAGCCGGAAAAAGCTTGCCGATCTCCACATTGGTAACCACGCCATAAGAAATCGCATCTTCCCTCAGGCGTTCATTGGGTTTCTGATCAATGGCTCCAAAACCGGAGGTGGACGTGCCACCGGTAGCCGAAATATTGGCAAAATCCGCCATGTTTGCGTCCAGTGAGGCTACTGCTGCCCATCCCCCATTATTGTCAAGACCTGCCAGGCGAAGCTCGTTGAACCACATCTCCGTTCTCAGGGGTATGTTGTCAATGTTCTTGATACCCACCATGGCGCTGCGAATACTCCCCAGGGAAGGGTTCCCCCGGATACCTATCCTGATGGTGCCCAACTCCCGGGGGGCAAATTCATCCACGATCACCGCCTGGCCATCACGGATCTCATAATAAGTAATATCACCCAGGCTCTGGTCCGCGATCCCCTGGGATTTCACTTTTTGCAAATCGGCCAGGGCAACGTCCAGCTCATTCACCGCAGGCCAGATTTCTTCCGAAGACCTGGCAGAAAAATCAGTAAACGCCATCGGTACTTCCAACTGGTAGAAATTCTCGGTAAAGTCTGTCCCTATTCTCAGGAATGCAACTGCAGATTGCCCGTCGGCATAGGGGTCGGACGCCACGATCTTCTCCGCATGCAGAAACATTTTTATGCGCTCATACTGGCGAACATCAATGTTAATATTTTTAAATACCCCCCGTGAATCCCGAGGTTCGAGGTCCTCTACTACCAGGGAGAGGGATTGTTCATTCTGACGGACAATAGTGTTGTTGTTGTTCAACTGTTCCCTGAAAACTCCTGGAGGCAGCACATAGGGGATCGGTATCCGGGCACTGTTCTCCTCGATATTCACAGCGTTGACATCAAAGATAGTCGTGTCATCCGCGGGGTTGTCGTTGTCCGTTTGGAGGCTTTTGGAAAAAATCCGCCAATCGCCGCGAACAAGGTCAAGGGTAGCAAATCGCAGAACCACCGGGTCCTGGAAACCTGTCATGTACATCCGCATGAAACTTATCGAACGAAAATCGGAGATGCCCCCGACGGCATCGGTAAAATCGCGCAGCGGGATCTTGTACTGAACCCAGCGGTAGTTCAGGTTCGTCCCATTCGGGAGCGTGGTGGTCAATCCTTCCCGTATGTCCGTCACGTATCGGTCATCGACCGATATTCCGGGCCGGATAGGAATACGGTATTCGTAATAGCTGTCTATGGTGTTCATGGTGAGATCCCGGTCCACATCCTCCACATCCGGGAGGGTGGTATTACCGCGATCCGTCTCCGTCACTGCAACCGGGGAGTTACCCTGGGTGTTGTTGAAATCAAGATATCGCTCCAGGATACCGCCCTCCCGATTCAGGTAATAAACATAATTATCCAGGGCAGGATCATCCGCCGGGCCGTTGTACCCCTGTGTAGATTCTGCAGCATCATTAAGACCATCAAGGCCAACGTCCTGCAGGGTTCGGTTGGTTTCGTTCGCATCAAAGGCATACACCAGCGATTGGGAAGACGGGACCTGACCCCATACTGTCGGGGTAACCAGGTCATTTGAATTCTGCCCCGGGAGGCCGTTTTCATATTGCTTCCTGCCATCTGAAAGGATGTCCTCATTGATATTTCCCAGGTTGATGACCAACTCTCCTGGTCCGGTTGCCTGACCGTCCACATAAGGATCCAATACCCAGAACTGTATGAATTCCACGTTGGACTGCTCAAAATTTGTGCTGCTCAGGGAACGCATTAGCCCACCCCATTTCTCCTGGGAAGACTCTCCTTCAAAATTTGGATTTGCATTATAAGGACCTTTTTGCCCGGGATAAAAAGCAATGTCCAGGGTATTCTGCACCGTTGTCTGCCCCTGGGCGATATCCGTTTGTGGAAATACCTCATCGATGAAGATCCGCCTTGTGGCATTGGTGGATATATCGTTGTCATTGATGCCGGCAGGACGCTGGTTTGTAAAGAAAATTGGATCTATGGTGTACCATGCCACCTTGGCCCGTTCATAGCCAGTCGCCAGATCATCCTCCCCTTCATCCAGAAATTCCAGGGGTGTACTGGCAAGGCTCCAGCCCAGGGAAGAGCGAATATCGATCAACGCCTGGGCCCCTTCGAAATCATCCAGATAAGCCGTGGTTTCACCATTGAAATCTGAATTCTTTGGGGAATTGGGCTGCAGGAATGCCACTTCACCTCTGAAGGAGAGATTGGACGGCACGTCTGTATCTACATTAGGGAGCATATTTGCCAACCGGGTCAGGAAAGGAACCTCCGTGGAGAAATTTCCGTAGAAATCCAGAATTGTGTTGTTGACAGGTTCCACCCCAAAATTCGCTTTTTGGGTAAGCGGCCTTTCATTGAGGTTGAGCAATGTACCCCCCAGGACGAACTTTTCATTAAACTGGTGTTCCAGGTTTACCCCTGTAAACCTTCTGGTCTGCTGTCCGAAGACAGCATTGTTTTCCACTGAAATATTAATCGGTACATTAGAGGCCTGCAGGCTGGGATCGAGTATCTGAACCGTCCCTGCCTGATAATTTACCGTATAATCAATTCCCTCCTGCAGTTGCCTGCCACCGGCCGTAACCCGTACAGACCCTCTGGGAACATTGAAAGCCCCTATTGGAATCCCTCCGCCCGACTCAGACTTATAGCGACCACGAATACGAAAGCGGTTTCTCTCGGCATCCTCCAGAGAAGCAGCTTTTGTAAGGGCATACATATTGCGGAAGACGTATTTTTGCTGGTTTGGGTTATAACCCGACTGGTCAGGAATGTCATAATTTCCCCCTCCCAACAGTTCAAACAGGAATTCTCCAAAGGGTTCTACCTTGGTAAAAATGATCAATCCATTTTGGGTGTTGACCGTAATTCCGGGGATAAAATCAAAAAATCCATCTCCCCCCGGCTGGATATCGTTATAAACATTCAACCGATCCAGATTGAATACGTCGAGCAGGATGCGCTCTTCTAGGGGCTTCGGGGTGTTTGGCCATCCCGCATCAGGGTCCACCGGGGTAATGTAATTCCTAGGTGTCGGATCGTTATAGAGGATATTCATTTTGAAATCTTCCTGGGAAAGCTGAAAAGCACCTGTCGCGTAAATATTTTTCATCATAAGGTCCCATATGGGATCCTCCACATTGGTGATATTGCTCTTGAGCAGTTTTACAATCAGGGTATTGTTGTTTAGCTGCAAGTCAACTCCGGGATCTACTGTTGTGGCATCCACCCCGCCGTTGGCGAATTCCCCTACCTGAAAAACCTGCCCGCTAATGGTGTACTGAAAGGCCACCCCCAGTACTTCATCGTTGCTCAATCGCTGGTTCAGGGAAATATATCCCAGTTGTGTGTCAAAAGAATAGTCCCTGCCCAGTTCCAGTTTGCGCGCATTCTCAAGGATGGCATAATCAAAGCCCTGGTTGGCAACATACCCCCCGGGAATCTGAAACCCCTCATCCACCGTTGCTATATCCCGAATAGCCCCGGTAAGCACACCTCCGTTATCGATAAGGGCAGGATCATAGTCATTGGCCCCGTTCCGGGGAAGGTCGGGGTTGGAAGCATCCGGGTTGAAAAAACCAGGCGGATCACCGCCAAGGGCACCAATCCGGGTCCGGTCCGGCAAGGATTCCCCAAGGTCCTGTATTGCAACAAGGTTTCGGACGTTCTGGGTTTGCTGGCTGCGGTTGGTCACCCAAACCTCCAACCGTGTAATCTGAACCTGACTTCCAATAAAAGGGTAATCCTCCAGGGCCTGATCATAACGGTCTCTGAAGTACTGGGAGAGGAAAAAGTGCCTGTCCTCGTCATAATCAAGGGCGGTGAGCTCAAAATCATTAACGGTACCCCCGCCTTGAGCTACCACGGTATTGTTTTGTGAACGTTGTTCTGAAAATACGGCTGTTACGGAAGTCTTTCCGAACTGCAGCTGGGTCTTGACCCCGAACAGGCTCTGCGCACCCTGCACAAGCGAACTGTTCAGGGGCATATTCACATTTCCTACTTCAATATTTCGTATAATATCATCCTCGGTGGGGGTGTAATCCAGTTTTATAAGGTTTTGAAAATCGAAGGTCGCCTCCGTATCGTACTGGGCTGTGACCTGCAGTCGTTCCCCAATCTGGCCGAGCATACTCAGACTGATCCGTTGGTCAAAATCAAATGCGAGGTTTGTACGGTTTCTGGGTGAGAGGGCCGGATTGTCATTCTTTTGCCAGATGATCCCAAGATCCATCGCTACAGATCCCTGTGGGATTACCTCGATGGTGTTCCCCCCAAAAATCGTCTCAAAAAAACTGCTGTTCACATAGAAATTAGGGAGCAGGTTCTTCTGGGCCTCTTTGCTTCCCTCCTTTTTTCCTGTGAAGGCGTCTATCTTCTCCTTGAAATAGGACTTCATGTCCTCTTTTCGGACGAGTTCCAAATATTGTTCCGGGGTAAGGATGATGGGATAGGAAATATCGTAGTCCCCCACGGTTTCCGAGTAGATATACCGGTCCAGCTTTGGATCATAGGTATACTTGGAGACGATGCTCTCCGGATCCTCCATACGTAGCGCCCCTAAAGCGATCCCGGTTTTGACGGAATCGGCCTCAACAGGCTCAGTCTCCTGGGACCTGGTATTCCAAATGGACCCCAGGATCAGGAAAGTTAGGAAGAATAACGGTTTGCAAAAGGATCTGAAACTATTAGATGCCCCTGTTTTCAAACGTTTTACAAATTTTTAAGCGCACTTTTTATAATACCCTCTACGCTTAGTGAAGAATCCTGGCGTAAAACCGCATCAACCGCCTTCTCAGCCGACTTTCTTGCGAAACCAAGAACCTCTAATGCAGATAACGCTTCTTCCTTATTTGTATTGCCCGATTCAGGGGAAAGTTCATCCAGTTCATAAATTTTAAGGACCTTGTCCCGGAGGTCCAGAATAACACGCTGGGCGGTTTTCGTACCAATGCCTTTTACAGCCTGTATGGAAAGGACGTCGCCCGAGGCAATAGCATCCCGGATCTGGACAGGTGACATGGAGGACAACATGGTTCGAGCCGTACTCGATCCTATCCCTGAAACAGAAATCAGCAGACGAAAGATCTCGCGTTCAGCCCGGGTTGTAAAACCGAACAGGGTATGGGCATCTTCCCGTACCTGCAAGTGAGTAAAAAGTTTTAACTGTTCCTCATCCGGAAGGGAAGCGAACGTATTTAAAGAAATATTGACAAAATAGCCGACCCCGCCGCATTCTATGATGACGTGGGTAGGTTGCTTTTCAATTAGGCGGCCGCTCAAATGGTTGATCATGGTGTGGGTTAATTGTCAGGAATTGCTCTGGTTTGTATATGATTCTTAAGTTATCTTAATTTTTTCCATGCTCCGCTTTTCACGCTTCTGTGTATCTATTTCGGGTTAGAAACCAGCTTTATTTTCCCGGTTGGGATTTGGCGTGGTAAACGAGTGCTTCTCGCCGTTTCTTTCCTTGCCCATGCAGGGAGGATTAGAATAACAAAAGTAAGGGGTTTGGTTAATTTCATAGGTACATGCCTTCACCGGAGGTCTCCTGTAGCCGGGATAATTTTAATAGTACATATCGGGATGCCCCTAAATTCATGCCCATGTGGGTATGCGAACCGTGTTCCCTGATTGGAGTTTGCATGGGTTCCGAATAATTTAAGTTATAGGGGGCGGGGGTATTCCCCCATTCACCTACCAAAACCAGACCACGATTATCGTCGTTAACACTAAGAGAATCAATGCCAGGTACCGATAATTCTGATACCAGGGCAATGCCCTTAGCTCTTCGGTTTCCGAAGTAAACAACTCTTTCTTATAGGTGTATTCCGCCACTTTTTTGGCATCGGGCTTGGAAGTGGACAAACTAACGCCAATATGGATCAGTACACTGATCAAAAACAAAATATTGGCTTTTGCCAGGAAATGGAAATCATTGAGATACGGCCATAAATCAAAGGAAGTGGACAAAATCATAAATAAGGCAAATATCCCTCCGACAATCAGACTGGCAAAGGCTCCATTGGCATTCGCGCGTTTCCAGAATAAACCCAGCATAAAGGCCGAAACTACCGGGGGACTGGTAAAGGCTATTACAAGCTGGAGATAACCCCAAAGGGAGTCACTCACTCTTTCTATAAAGGGTACCCATGCAGAGGCCAGGACAACAAGCACCAGGGTTGCAATCTGTCCGACCCGCACTAATTGCTTACTTGTTAGTTCAGGCTTTAGCTGACGCACAAAATCCATTGTAATTAGGGTTGATGCCGAATTAAAAGTGGCCGATACCGAGGACATCATGGCAGCGAGCAATCCTGCGACCACAAGTCCCAGAATTCCTGCAGGCAGGAGCTGGAACAACAGGACGGGATAGGTCAGGTTGGGACAATCGGACAGGTTTTCACACAACCCACCTGAAGCCAGGGGATAATTCAGCGTAGAGATATCCAGGTCATTGAACAGGAGCAGGGCCAAAACCCCTGGAACCACCATAATAAATAGCACAGGTAATTTCAACAATCCAGCAAAAAGGGCTCCCCAGCGACCGTGGTTAAGGTCTTTGGCTCCCAGTACACGTTGTACCATAAACTGATTGTTAGCCCAGAAATAAAAGCCCAGCAAAGCCACTCCGGAGATCAATCCCCACCAGGGCATGAATTCATCGTTATTCGGTCTGACAAGACTAAAGACTTCCCTCGAATTTTCAGGAATATATTTTCCTTCGGCAGCCCGATTACCAAAATCAACCTCTCCGGCAGCCAGCATACCATCCAGTTTTTCCATCATGGAATTCCAGCCCCCTCCCAATTCTTCATAGGCAAAATAGGTAAGCAGGCAGGATCCAATAATCAATAAAATGGCTTGAATAACTTCTGTCTGGATCACCGAGTTAAGACCTCCCGGAATCGTATAAGCCGCTGCCGCAACAGCCAGGATGATAATTATAATGGTTGAGCTTACATCGGGGAACAACAGCTTCAGGACAATGCTGCCAACGTAGAGCCCCGCTGCCGTATCTACCATAACATTTCCTATGATGGTAATTAGGGAGAAATAATACCGGGATCGTTTGTCATAGCGCTTTTGAAGGAATTCCGGCATCGTATAGACGCCCGATTTAAGATAAAACGGCAAAAAGAATATGGAAAAGAAAATAAGGATGACTACCGCATACCACTCGTAGTTATAGACGTTTATATTGGTTTGGAAGCCGTCGGATGCCAGGCCTACCAGTGTGGAGCTGGAGATGTTTGCAGAAAAGAGTGCGATCCCCACAATAGGCCAGGTCATGGTCCGGCCTCCCAGGAAATAATCTTCTGAACTGCTCCGCTTGGATTTGGAAATTCCGTAGATGATAATTCCAACCAGATAGACCACGATTACCACAAGGTCCAGGGTACCTAATCCGCCCATTAATATTGATTTAGCTTGTTTAGTTTAATTTGTTTGCCACAGGAATCCCTTGGGAATCGTTATGTGCTCTCAATATAGCAACTTTATGGTACTTGGTGAAATGAACCGGGGTGGGGATTAATCCTTTACTCCAAGGTACCAAAGCATTTATGTTTCGCCTTTTACAAAGGCAATATTTCGCTGAAGCCCCTTGAATTTAGTCCGTTTCACCGCGGAATTTTTGAATACACGCTGGAAGACGGATTCAGTCAGCTCTTCCCATTCTCTTTTGTCGAATTCGAGGAGCCCCTCCCCCGGTGCAAAAGCCGGTTCCTTATGAGGTATTGAAAACCGGTTCCACGGACAGACGTCCTGGCAGATATCACAACCAAAAACCCAATCCTCAAAGCTTCCCTGCATACTTGTGGGGATTTCGTTTTTCAATTCGATTGTAAAATAGGAGATGCATTTGCTCCCGTCTACCACGAAAGGTTTTACTATGGCTCCTGTAGGGCATGCGTCCAGGCAGGCTGTACAGGTCCCGCAGTGGTCTGTTACCGGAAGGTCGTATTCAAGGTCCAGGTCCAGGATGAGTTCAGCGATAAAGAAAAAGGAGCCCGCTTCTTTGGTCAACAGGTTGGAATGCTTCCCGATCCAGCCCAGCCCGCTTCGCGCGGCCCACGCCTTGTCCATGACCGGTGCCGAATCCACAAAGACGCGCCCGTGCACCTCCCCGATTTCCTCCTGAATAAATCCCAGCAGGTCCTTCAGTTTTCGTTTAATCACGAAGTGGTAATCTTCTCCGTATGCGTATTTGGAGATTTTATAGGAATCCTCCCGCTGTGTTTCAGCTGGAAAGTAATTATACAACAGGGATATTACTGATTTTGATCCGGGAACCAGCTTAGTAGGATCCAGGCGTTTGTCGAAGTGGTTCTCCATATAAGCCATTTCCCCGTGCATCCCCTCCTTTAACCAGCGCTCCAGTCGAGGGGCTTCATTTTCTAAGAATTCTGCTTTGGATATACCACAAGAGATAAATCCGAGACGCCCGGCCTCGGATTTTATCATTTTTGAGTAGCGTCCATGGTTCACCATTCGGAGGTGCTTGGCTCTGACCTTATCATAAAATTATGGTGTCGGTGGTGGTGTCGGAGGGCTATATGCCGGCACAACGTTGTCAATGGGTTTTAAGGTTTGAAGGAATGCGAACATCGCCTCCAGATCTTCATCTGTAAAATTCCGATAAGCCGGCCAGGGCTTTGGTGGCATAAGAGGCCTGCTATTATCCAGACCCTTATACTTGCCTTCTTTTATGGCCTTCTTAAATTGATCTACAGACCAATTTCCAATTCCTGTTTCATGAGGTGTGAGATTCCCGGCATAGGAGATCCCCCAGGGACCTACGGCAGCCGTTAATTCCATAGTAAACAGGACCCATGGACCTCCCTGAAGTTCCGGATTCACTGGGGGCAGGGGAATAGAACTATCATACCCCATCATATAACGGTCCATATCAGGTTCGGGCCCGCGTTCCGTCATTATTTTGGGAGAATGGCAATCAGCGCATCCTGTGGAAACAACCAGGTATTCACCCCTGCTTACAAGCGCTTCCTGGGTCATCACTTTATCCGCCGGAGCTTCTGCAGGCCGTATTTCGGAAGGTTTATCCTTACAACTAATGCTGCCCACAGCAAGCAGCACAAGTAAATATGATTTCATGCTTTGCATAATAGTTGAGCCTTATGAATTATGTCAAAAATATAATATCTCTATTTAAATGTATTCCTCTGCCTGATAGCGCCTCCAACTGAAAACGCGATACATTCAGGCGGGCAATCCAGGCTTAAGCTAATTCCGGCTTTATATTCTGATTGACCCGAAACAAATTCTGGGGATCGTATTTGGTTTTAACCTTTACAAGCCGCTCATAATTATCCTTGTAGGAAGCCTTTACACGGTCCTGTCCTTCTTCCATCATAAAATTCGAATAGGCCCCGCCCATTGAATAGGGATGCAGGGCATTCCAGTAATCCTTACACCAATCCGTGATTTTCTCTGCATTTGCAGGATCCGGATCGACTCCCACAATTACCCCGGCGTAATTTGCATCCCGGTATGCCCAGGGGGTTGCATCGGGTGCCACCCTGGCCGCCGCACCACTAATGGGATATAAGTGCATTTGGGATAATGGTGTTGGGATGCTCGAGCCATATTTGAGATGTGCTGATGCTGCTTCAGGTCCCAGTGTGTCAAAGAAATCTGCCCTCCAGTACCATTGCAACCCGGGAGGCATCAGGCCGTCAAAAAGCGTTTGCACAGCTGGGTATGGCATAGGACCTACATGTGCAAAAACCGGATTCATGTCGAGAACTGGTTTAAACAATTCGTCAAAGGTGTCCTGATCGTCCCCGGCATAACACCAAACGATTCCGCAGAATTTCTTCAGGTGCAACTCCTCTGGAAAGGGAGGCCCCGGTATCACCATGGTCGCCAGGAATCCGTTTAATTCCTCGGGGACATTATGGATGAATTTATCATACCAGGCAATGACTTCTTCAGCCTTTTCGATGGGCCATAAAGTAGGCCCTCCTATAACTGTTTTAAGGGGGTGTGCCTGAAATTTAAATGAAGTGACAATTCCGAAATTCCCTCCTCCGCCACGAATGGCCCAAAACAGATCGGGGTGCTTTGTTTCACTGACTGTTACAAAGCTTCCATCTGCAAGAACCATATCGGCTTCAAGCAGATTGTCGATAGTAAGTCCAAACTTCCTGGAAAGGTGACCCACTCCCCCGCCAAGGGTTAACCCGCCTACCCCGGTTGAGGAAATAATCCCTGCGGGCACAGCCAATCCAAAAGGATGTGTCGCATGATCAACTTCCCCCCAGAGGTTTCCGGCACCAACGCGTACCGTGTTATCCGCTGTATTGACCCGGATATATTTTATGCCAGACAAGTCAATGACCATTCCATCATCGCAAATACCCAATCCTGCCCCGTTATGGCCTCCGCCCCTAACGGCTATAAGCATGTCATTTTCACGGCCGTATTCCAGAGCGGCAATAACGTCTGCCACATCAACACACCGTACGATCATAGATGGCTTCTTGTCGATCATTCCGTTGTAAACCTTCCTGGACTCATCATATGACGAATCTTCAGGCATTATTAAGGCACCTCTTAGCGTACTTCTGAAATTATCAATTGTAGTTTCCATGCTTATATTGATTAAAGTTGATTTTTCTTTGAATAATCGTATGAACTGCTTGGCCCGAAATGTGCGCCAGTTTCACCTCATCTAATGAACCATGGGGGAAAATGGTTGTCGTCCGAAGGTGTCTTAAAAAGGTTTAGAAATGATTGGTCTTTAAGATAAGAAATTTTACCACATTAATCCATAGACCTTGCAACTTTGCCACCATGATATTCAACAAGTAGGGCCAAGATTTAAAATACCTGCTCATAGTATTTCATGTTAACGGTAAAAAATAAGAGCTTCAGGCTACACCAAAGTCAATGCTGCAAAATAGCTGCCTTGGAAATGATGCAAAGGATAGCAGGTAAAATTAGCCCTTATTAGTAGCGAGTATAATAATGAAACGAATTAACGGGACTGTTAACCCCACTATCAATGATGTAAACAAACTGTAAGCATAATCAACTGTCCAGTAATAAATGATCCCAAAAGAGATCACCAAGAGCGCAGCACACGCCATTATCCATAATCGATCCAAAGAAGTAGTGCTAAACATTTTTGCAATCGTTTAGAAAAATTAGCTGCGTAAAAATCTAAGCGCAACTGTTATTCATGGGCAGAAATACCGCTCCACGTATTAGGGGAAATTAATTCCCTGCAGGCGATATCTTATGGAAGATCTGCCTTCTCCGGAAGTTGAATTTCCATGTCAAATTCAAGGGCTCTGTCCAGCACGCTCTTTATCCGTTCAGGCGAGAGTGATTTTTGGAGGGAATCCATTTCCGTTGACGGCACACCAAAAGTTTCAAAAAAGGCAAGAAACCCTTTTGGGCTATGGATGTTTAACCAGGTACAGGGAGTTTCCGAGCCATTGGAAAATGTATGCAGGCATCCGATAGGGATGTCTACCATTTCACCGGCATGGACTGTTCTCAAAGTTCCATCCAACATGAATTCCATTTCTCCGTCTATGATAAAAAACACCTCATTATAGGTCCGGTGAATATGGGGTGGAGGGCCCTGCATCCCAGCGGGTGTTTTACCCATTACCAGATTGTAATCTCCCGAGGTAGAAAATGGGGTCACCTGGTGCCCCATGACTATATACGTAGAACCGTTTTTCATCTTATGAGATTTTTGTCTCACAATTATATGAAGGAATTTTTTAAATTCAAAATTTTATGAGAAATTTGTCTCATGATGAATGAATATCTGAAAACGGGCAGAACAGGGCAAAAGGAGAAAACAAGGGAAAAAATCCTCCGTGCGGCCCATCAATTACAGCAAAATAAAGGTGGGTTCTCTCTGGAAAAAGTAGCACAATTAGCTGGTATCAGCAGGGCCACCATTTACCGCTATTATTCCAATAAGGATGTACTGTCTGCCGAGGCAGTTCTGCATATGCGTACCCTTACGCCAGACCAGATCCTGGCTGACTTGAACGATGTTCCCCTGGAAGAGGCATTTATGGAGGTACAGCGCTACTACAACGAACTCGCCACGAATAATGAGCGCCCGTTCAGGAGATATTTAAGCGTTCTGCTAAACGAAGACAACCAGGTGAGCATGCGCGGGGCCCGACGGGTGCGGACCCTTTCCCAGGTACTGAAGGATCGCCCCACAGCTATTTCTCAAGGCACACAGGAGAAACTGGTATATATGGCTACCCTTATGATGGGGATCGAAGCCCTGATCGTCACAAGGGATGTTTGCCAGCTCGATGCCAAATCATCCGATGAGGTTCTGCGATGGGGTATGAAAACCCTTTTGAAAGGGGTGTATTGCGAATAAGGCAGACTCCCCTGAAAACTACTTTGTGCGCCTTTTCAGGGTTAATTCCACCTTTCCGGGTTTGAGCGAAATTAGAGGATTCAGCTCCAGCTCTTCCATAGAAGTAGTTACATGGTACCGTTGTATAAGCCATCCTACAACCAGCTGCATCTCATACATGGCAAAATTGTTGCCGATACACATGCGGGGGCCGGCCCCGAATGGAAAGTAAAAACCTGAGTATTTGCGCTTGTGCTCAGGGGCAAACCGCTGTGGCCGGAATACCTCAGGTTGCTCCCAAAGTTCCGGATGGCGGTGCAGCTCAAAAAGGCTCATCAACCACGTGGTCCCCGGCGGAAAAGCATGCCCCCGAAGTACTTCCTCCTTAAGGGATACCCGGTCTATTACATAGACGGGCGGATACAAACGCATGGCTTCCTCCAGGCACTGCTGAACAAATCCCAGGCTGTGAATCAGGGCAAGTTTATCCCCCTCCTCAAAGTCGAGATCCGCTACCGATCGGAAAAGTTCTTCCTGGGCTTCAGGGTTACGGGCCAGGAGATAAAGTATAAAACTCAATGCATTTGCTGTGGTCTCATGACCTGCAGTAAAGAGTATAATCAGTTCGTCAATGAGTTGCCTCCTTGGCATTGGGCTCCCATCTTCATACCGCGCCTCCAACAGCATGTCGAGAAGATCCCCGGGTTGTGAACCTGACCTGAGGCGGTCCTCAATGAGGCGATCAAGGAGTTGGCGGGCTTCCTCCGACATTTCGACATGGCGACCGATACGCCCTGACCATTTGTACCACCATTTGAGATAGGGCTGCCGCATTTCCCTGATGAGCATCTGTTGATTGGTTTCTGTGATTTGCTGAAGGCGGTTCATGTCCTTGCGGAGATCCCCGGCACTGAAAAGGGACTGGGCGACTACCTGAAAAGCCAGGTCGCTCATACGGGGGTAGATATCGACAGGAGTATGCTCAGGAAGTCCGGACAACTCGGAGCGAACCGCACGAAACATGAGGTTCAGCAGCCCGTGCAGACGTTCCTTGTGAAAGGCCGGTTGAATCATTTTGCGATGCCTGCGCCAGAATTCCCCTTCACTGGTAAGGATCCCCTTTCCTATGTATTTCGCCAGATCCCGGGTCTGCAATTCGGATTTCTGGTAATTGCGGTGGTTCTTTTGAAGGATATGTCGGGTAATTGAAGCGTCCCGGGTAAAGACTACTCTGGAAGAAGGGCCGATACGCACCTTAAAGGTATCCCCGTAACGAATAAAATTTTCATGGTGAAAAGGCAGTGGGTTGCGAAGAATACTCCGTCGGTTCTTTATAACCGTCCACTGTGAGACCTCATGGATTCCTGAGTCCGTACCCGCTTCATTAGTTGGGTTCCCCCCGGGTATGGGTTCAGCCTGCATCAGGATCTGCTTCTGAAAAAAGACCAGGTTGAGCGCCTCCCTTGATCCTGCCCAGATGTCTGTAGGCCAGTTCAGTCACCTCTCGCCCACGGGGGGTGCGCATAATAAATCCCTGCTGGATCAAAAAGGGTTCATAGACCTCCTCGATAGTTTCCGCGTTTTCCGATACGGCCGTGGCAACGGTACTAATTCCCACGGGACCACCCTTGAATTTATCGATGATGGTAGCCAGGATTCTATTGTCCATATCATCCAGGCCATAGGCATCGACATTCAGCGCTTTAAGACCGTATCTCGATATTTTCAGATCGATGTTTCCGTCCCCCTTGATTTGGGCAAAGTCCCGGATGCGCCTCAATAAGGCATTACTGATTCGGGGAGTTCCCCGGCTCCTGCCTGCTATTTCAATGGATGCTTCATTGGTTATGGGAACCTTCAGAATGTCAGCAGATCGCTCTACTATGGTGGCCAATAATTCCGTGTCGTAATACTCGAGGCGGCTTGAAATACCGAAGCGCGCCCGCATTGGGGCCGTCAGCAGGCCGGAGCGCGTTGTGGCTCCTACCAAGGTGAAGGGGTTCAGATTAATTTGGACCGACCGTGCATTCGGACCGGTTTCTATCATGATATCGATCTTGAAATCCTCCATGGCCGAATACAGATATTCCTCCACTACCGGGCTAAGGCGATGAATCTCATCAATGAACAGGACATCC
>JARRLI010000004.1:0-14880 GCA_037387145.1 Robiginitalea sp.
TTTTGGATAACGGGCCAGTCATCTTTATCCCATTCCGGTGTTTTGGACATATCCAATCCCAATCCTGCCGGTATGGTGTAATCTACAGGCCTAATAATTTTTGTCGATGCGCCAACCGATTCAAAAATCATCTGAGCTTTTTTGATCAGCCCTTCGGTGTGTGACAGCACAGGGGTCCTGTTCAATGTGCAATTCAGGAATAACACCTTTAAGTCATCGTACTGAGATGGGGGGTTTTCACAGTGCTTTTCGGTCATTCTTTTTAATTGTTCGCTCATGGGTTTAAAATTTTAATTCATCATTGTGTTGTACTCCCGGTTTGAAGTTACGGTAACTCATTCAGCGCAGGCAGGGGCATATTTTGATTGTTTACAGGCTCAAAACATGAAAAGATATCCCGTAGAATTTATGAAACTCAGGATCATTCAAGGGATGGTTGCAAAGGGCATTTACCTTTTGAACTTGCCATATACCGGCCGGCCGGGATGGACATTGTTGACGGTTTTTCCATCCCGGATAACAAAAACACCATTGACCATAACATATCCTATTCCTTCTGAGAAGGCCAGGCCGTTTTCGAAGGTCGCTTTATCAGCAATTGAATCCGGATCAAAAATGGTCAGGTCCGCATCTGCCCCCACCTGTATCCTGCCTTTGTTTTTCATTGAAGGGACGAAACCTTCCAGAATCCTGGCAGGCAACAAGGTCATTTTAGCAATGGCATCATTTAAATCCAGCACCTTTTCCTCCCTTACATATTTTCCAAGCACCCGTGAAAAGGTACCTGCCGTTCTTGGATGGGCAAGTTTGGCGTAGGGCATGCCGTCGGAGCCTATCACGGTGCCTTCTGTAGCAAGTCCTGCATTGATCCATTCCGGTTTCATCATGTGAATGATGACCGTACCCCCATCTTCCCTGTATTTGCCGAAGGTTTCTTCCGTCAGCCTTTCTCCCGTCGCCACCCACTGCAGGTCGCTGTAGGTAATCCCCAGCTCTTCCTGCCAGCCCTCGTCGAACATGGCAGATTCCAGGGAGGTTGATGCGGCGGTATACGGATACATTTCCGTAGAAATTTGGTATCCCTGTCCCTGTGCCCGATTGACCATTTCAATTGCCAGGCTGATATCCCCCAGTGCCATGCTGTTAATATGCACAATATGCAAGGGCGCCCCGGTGGTCATGGCATTCGCCAGCGCCTGTTGGATCGCGATCATCCCTCCCCCTCTGACATGGGTAAAAATGGGCACCTGCTTTTCCCCCGCGAAGTGATACAGGCGAAAATCCTCTTCAGGGGTGGCTTTTGGGAAATATCCGATGGGCAAGCCTATTCCAACCACACCTGCCTGCAATTCAGATGCGATGTGCTTTAGCATCTCAGGATGCTCATCCGAAGGCAGCGGTTCCCTTACAGATTGGTTTGCTGCCCTGCCCACAATTGAATCAAATTCCTCGAGATTTTCTGTCAGATTTCGGTATTTCTCCATTGCCATGAACCGGGCGAATCCCCAGGCAACGCTGGCGCCGTAGTTGATAATGGCATCTCCCGCCCGGGATTTATACCAGGATTCGAGCATGCTTATACCGCCTTCAAGTTCAAGGGCCGTAGTAACACCGTCGTGAGCCTGATACTCCTGCTCGACATTGGTAACGCCGTGAACGTGAAGATCAATGAAACCGGGAGATACAACCATGCCGGAAACATCTATGATCTCTTTCCCGTTTAGGTCATTTTCGGATATTTCAGCGATACGATCGTTGACAATACCCACATTTCTTACCGCATCCAGGTTGGTTTCAGGATCAATAACCCTTCCGCCTTTCAATACAATGTCGTACTGGATATTGGATTGTGAGTGTATCCCGTGGAGGGTAAAAAACGCGAGCATAAGTAAACCGGGAAAAAGAAGGTGCTTTCTCATGGGTATTGGTTAAGAATGAGTATCCTTTTAAAGATATGGATTTCTTTGCTTAGCTTATTCAAGCGTCTCATCTTCCTCCGGGATAGCGGCTTTGAATCGCTGATACAGGTAGGAAACGATCAGCAGAAAAACGCCCAGGGAGATAAAAACAATTGTTTTGGAAATCGTACTTAAATGGGTCAGGTCAAAAAAGAATACTTTGAGGAGCGTGAGGAAGAACAAGGCGATACCACCGATGCGGAGGTGCCTTTTTTGCTTCCATAAACCCAACCCCACGAGCACCAGGGCATAAAGCCCCCAGAATACAGAAACCCATAGCTTGTATGAGTCAGAAACATGTGAAAGTGCCAGCCAGTGTAATAGCTCACTGGTAGCTACCCATCCCACGACCAGGGCCAGAATACTTTCAGAAAGGACGGGATTCCTCAGATTGAGGTAGGGTTGTTTAAGGACCCTGTGGCTCACTGCCAGCAATGCGGCCAGCAGCAATAGGGAAAGATAACGGACACCGACAGACCATCTGGTTACATTTTCGGGAGATCCTTCTATGTAATGATCCCTAAGCTCGCTGAGCTGATACAGCCCTGAAGTCAGAAAGACAAACAATGCTATCAGGTTCAGCAGGAGGGAGGCCAGGCCCAAAGAGCGGTTCTTCAGTTTGTAGATATTCACAAGGGCAAGGGCGCTTAGGAAGAACAGGGTATAATTCAGCAGCCATACCTGCTTTAGCGATTGTATATAATCGAATGTGCGGAGGGCTTCATAGGAATCGGCCATAGCAGTGTCCGCCGGGAAAAATCCGGCGTAGACCTGATCCCAATGCCGGGAGATCTCCACCGCAAAAGTCCCGTAGAGCACCATCAGGAACAATCCCGAAACTGCAAAGGATAAAGGTTCTCCCTGCCGGGACTCCTGCGTCCAGGTGAGAAACCGCGGCTTTCTGAAAAACAAATACGCGATATAGCCAAGGGCTGCGCTGCTCAAAAGAGCGGTCAGGAAAACTGCATTGAAAAATGCGGGATTCGCTCCCGGGGAGTCCCATGCAGCAGATGCCGCCGACCAGTCCTCTGCAAGGCTGAACACGCCCAGGACGATCAGGGGATAAGCAAGGGCTTCATACAGGGACACCTGTCTGGTCCGTCCGATCCAGAAAAGCAGCGTTGCTTCTGCCATCCACAACAGGGTTACCCAGTTCCCGTCCAGCTGAACGGGAATGGTGATGGTTAAAAACACCAGGGCCAGTCCGGTGACCAGGAATAAGATATTGTCATCGGCCCCTTTTCTTCGGTGGATCAGTACTGCTACGCCTCCGTGAACGCAGGCATTCAGCAAGGTAAACACCCCAAGGAACCCGGCGCCCTCAGGGCTTGTTTCCAAAAGGTCATATCCTAAGCCATAGAAGATAAAGCCATTCAATAATAGCAAGATCACGTCCGTGTAGTTGAAGGCCTCTTTCTTGAGAAGCTTATAAGAGAGGAAAGTGGCGTAGAAAAGCAGGAAGAAAAAGATCAGGAACCCCCAGCAAACGATAGTGTATAATTCCCTTTCAGCATAAAATGAGTACCAACTGATGAATATCAGCCAGGTCATTCCAAAAGCAAAGAGAAAGAGCGGCTTCCAATATTTGCGGAAGGCGATGAAGAGAATGCCAAGGTTGATTATGCCCATATAACTGAAAAGGACAGCCGGCTCGCCTTTGTCTTCGGACAACAGGAATGGGATGCAGTACGCACCCACCAGACCAATTATGGCGATGAATTGAAGGTTGTATTGAAGCGATATCCCCACGGTGCAAAAAGTGAAAACCACCATAAGCAGAAAAGCCAGCCATTGCGGATACATCCCGTAGAACACGTAGGCAGCAAAGGTTATAAAATACATAATGGCCATAGCCCCGCTAAGGAGTACTGCACTGAAGTTTTCATAACGAGGCCTGAGCCGTACGCCCGTAAAGAATAACAGCGCACCGATCAGATATCCAAGGATAATCCGCATTAAGGGGCTGATCAGATCATTGTCTATAGAGTATTTTGCCCCAATGCTAACTCCGATTACCAGGATCACAATCCCGACTTTTCCCAGAAGATTTTCCCCCACGAACTTTTCTAACCTGGAAGCCTGATGCATTTGAGATTCCCCTTTCGGCGCTGCAGGGCGCTCAGGATGGGGAGGAATTTGCCGGGTTTCAAACAGGGGGGCTTCCTCTTTGGGTGCCACAGGGCGCTGCGGATCGGGAGGAATTTGCTGGGTTTCAAACAGGGGGGCTGCAGGGATAATGATCCAGAGCAGCAGATAGATGATCGGACCTATGCAAAATAAAAGGCTGAAAAGGAAAAACAATACCCGTGTGAAGGCGGGATTGATCTGTAGATATTCGGCAAGGCCATAGCATACCCCTGCCAGGATTCTGTTCTTCCTGTTACGCTGGAATTTCCTGGAGGCAGCTGCCGTTTTCTTTGGGGCTGCGTCCGGCGACGGGGATGTTTTTTCCGGCGGCTTTTGAGCTTTTAAAGGCTGTTCTTCCTGGGCTGCTTCAACGGGCTGCTCAGTTTCAGCTTTTAATAATCCCTCAAGCGCCTCCCGCAATTCCCTGATCTCCTCAGCATATTTCTCTTGCTTCTGACCCAGGTCGTCGAGGCGTTTTTGCAGCTTTTTAATCGTGTTATCCTCGGGGTTCATAAGCTATGGGTGAGAGGCAAAAGGCGCCAGGGGTTCAGATGTTTTCTAAATGTAGGTATTTCAGCTGAATATCTGATTTTATACCAGGCGATTGCAGAGAATGAAATCAGAATAGCAACCGCGCTGAGGACAATCTTCCCAGGGATATATAGAAAACAGGCACCGTATTGAAAAAAACCAATAAAACGTAGTGTTATTGCTTAATAATCAGTATCTTATAAGCATACATTAACCATAAAACAAGAATTATGAAACGAATGCTTCTTACACTGGTACTCGTACTGGTGGCCTTGCCCGCAATCGGGCAGATGAATCCTAACTGGGAATATTACCGAACGATGCGGTGGAAAGCAAAACCCGGGCAGGCACAGAACTTTATGAAAGCCGCTGCAAAAAAGACACAGATGTTCAACAACACTCCGGAAACGTCTATTGTGACCTATCGAATAAGGACGGGTCCGGACCAGGGAAAGTTTGAGCGGGTCACTCCATTTACGGATTTGGGCCATATCTACAGCAGCAACCCGAAAGAAATGGATTACTGGAGTAAAAATGTCTCTGAGTATGTTGAGGAACCGGATGGTGCCAAAATCTGGTGGAGGATCAAAGGCTGGAGCGTAAACTGGGAGCCTGGGACGACGCCCAGCAAATACATGGAAGTTCAGGTCTTAATGATTAAAAATGGGCATACGGCTGACTTCAGGCGCATTATGAATCGCAGGATGCAAATGCTCAAAGAGCACAGTACCCGAAAAGTGGCTGTTTTTAAAATCAGTTCGGGCAGTCAGCTAACAGAGTTCAGGGTAATCACCTTTTTCGATGACCCCATGACTGCCAGAGGCGAATGGAAAACCGAGGATTTTGATTATGAAGATGCGTATAACGAGCGGCATGGATATAATGCCCGGGATACGGATAATAAAATATTCGGCAATTCAATTGAAATGTACGGGAATATTGTGGAAACACATGAGCTTGTACCCGAAATGTCCTTTATGGGGAACTAACCTCGTTTAGGTCGTAAATTAAACCCGTCGTCCGACGGGTTTTTTTATGGGAATTGTTAGCTTTTTACAGCCCTTGTATCTTCTAATTGGCCTGGTAGAATCAACCTTGGGATTGAAAATCAGGGGATAAAGCGCATCAGGGAATGGTGTCTGATTCCATGCCAATATTATCCGAAAAGTAAAATTTGATTTTCAGCATACCGGCTTCTTTGACCAGAAAGGCACTTTCCAGCCATTGATATTTATATTGAATTTTTCCAGTTTCTGATTGTGCTACAAAGTTCCCGCGATTGAATAAACTGACGTGGGCTGAATTATTGTCAGAAGACACTCTGAAATCACTGAGTTCCCAGTCACTTGCAACCAGGTCGGAGACGGATGCAAATGCGACAAATTCATCTTTGTTCATTTTTTTGCCCGCTTCGTAGATAAGGAAATCCTCGGTGACGTACCTGTCCAGTAGCTCAGGATCGGTATTTTCCACATCCAGAGCATCAAAGAAACCTTCTATTGTGGAGATTGCATCTGTTTCTGAAATCACTTCCTGCCGCGGGTTGCACCCAAGGGCCAGCAGTATAAGAAAGACCCCAATTTTATTCATACCTGTTTTTTAAATCTTAGCAACCCGGGATAAGTACCGGAACATTGCCATTAGGTGGTTTGTTGGTTTCTTCAAGATAAGGAATTAATCCAACAGGAATGGACAATTCATTTAACTCATACTGAAGGGATACTCCTGGCGGGATTCCCTGTGGCGGGGCGCACCCCGGGCCATGTAACAACCAAGAACCTCTTGGCACAGGTTTGTTCATGCTTTATGGATGCTGCTTTTAGGATTGACTGGGACTTATGCTCACAAGAAATATATCAGTACTCCCCCTTTTTCAGGTCTATTGGGCGGTGTTAATGTTATGATAAACTACGTATGTAATGTCTAAATATATTTTATATTTGTTAAACAAAATAGACCATAAACACCAATCATGAAATCTTTTTTCTTAAAACTCAGCTTGCTTTCTGTTGTATTGCTGTTATCTAATAAACCCAACGTCCAGGAGTTTCAGGGCCAGGCGATTTATTTCTCGAAATCTACCCTCGAGTTAGGAAACTGGGGCGCACGATTAAGTGAAGCCCAGAAAAAACAAGTCCAGGAACGTCTGAAGAACAGGCTGGAAAAGACTTATGTGTTGAATTTCAATAAGGAAGCGTCGGTTTTCAAGGAAGAGGATAAGTTAGATGCAATCTCCGGGGCCACAGATTCCTGGGGCAAGAATTTTGCCCGGGGCGAGCAATACAAGAATGTCAAGGAAGATGCCCTGGTCCAGAGCCAGGAGTTTTACGGGAAGTTGTTTTTGGTGAAGGACAAATTACAGGAGATCAAATGGAAAATGGATTCGGAATCCAAGCAGATAGGGAAATATACATGCTTTAAGGCAACGGCTTCCGTGCCGACCTCAGACCTGACCTGGTACGATTTCTCCTGGGGAAATTTACGGGCCGCCAACCAGAATCAGGCGGATTCCACTGACGGGGAGCCAAAGGAACCCGAAGTGCAAATGACTGAAATCGAGGCGTGGTATACGCCACAGATACCCGTTGCACATGGCCCGGCTGAATACTGGGGACTTCCGGGGCTTATCCTGGAAGTCAGCGCCGGGAACACGACCATGCTGTGTTCCAAAATAGTGATGAACCCGAAGGAGAACCTAAAGATCGAAGCCCCGGATAAAGGGAAAGTCACCACCAAAAGCGAATACCAGGCAACTGTTGCAATGAAAATGCAGGAAATGCGGGATAATCGCGGCAGAAGGCGCAGCAGATAATTTTTGAATTGAACCCTCCTGCTACCCGCCTTACAGGGAACACTCACCTCATGAAAAAACTTTTTTATCTCGCACTGCTTTTGGCAGCAAGCACTTCCCATGCCCAGATCAAGTTGGAAGGCGTTGTCCGGGACAGCCTGAATACGCCCCTGGAACTCGCCAATGTAATTGCGATAAACCAGGAAACCAAGGGAATGGAAGCCTACGGGATCACCAATGACGAGGGGAGGTTCAGGCTGGATCTTGGAAAAAACGGCACGTTCGAAATACAGATCAGCTATGTGGGCATGAAGACTTTCAAGGAAATCCTGTCCACGGAAGAAAGCGATATTACCAAAGAGTATACCCTCCTATCCGAAAATGCCCTGGACGAGGTTGAGCTAATCTACACCATGCCGGTAACCGTAAGGGGGGACACCCTGGTATACAATGCGGACTCCTTTAATGATGGGACCGAACGGAAACTGGAAGATGTGCTGGAAAATTTACCGGGGGTCGAGATCAATGAAGACGGACAGATTGAAGTCGAAGGCAAGGTGGTCAACAAGATTATGGTAAACGGCAAGGATTTTTTTGACGGCGACACCAAGCTGGCAACCAAGAATATTCCATCCAAGGCAGTGGATAAGATACAGGTGCTTCGAAACTATTCGGAGGTTGGCCAACTCCGCAGCGTGGCAAACAATCAGGACAACGTGGCCATGAACATTAAGCTGAAAGAGGGGAAGGAGAGTTTTTGGTTTGGAACGGTAACGGCAGGGGCCGGTGCCTCCCCGGACAATGAACTTTATTTAGTGCAGCCCAAGCTTTTCTATTACAGCCCCAAATACAGCATTAATTTTATCGGTGACCTCAATAACACAGGGGAAGTGGCCCTCACCCGCCGTGATATACGTAATTTTGGGGGTGGTTTCAGGTCCCCCAGCAGGAATAGCGGAACAAGCCTCGACCTGGGGGACAACAACCTGAGTTTTTTGACTTCGGAAGCAAATGCCCTGAAAATAGAAAGCAAGCTGGCCTCTGCTAATTTTAGTTACTCCCCCACCCAGTCACTGGACCTGAGCGGGTTCTTTATCTATAACAGCAGCCGGGTGCTGTCCCGGGAAACTAATTTTATTCGCTATACAGATCCGGAATTGGGGATCCCGGACGAGGCCACGGAGCAATCGAGCACAGAACGGTCCAATCAGGGATTGATGAAACTCAGTGCCTCCTATCAGCCCAATTTCAACAATCAATTGGATTACGACGTATTTGCCCGGGTATCAGATGACAGCCAGCTTCAGAATGTTTTCTCCTCGGTGGTGGGGAATACCGACCAACTGGATGAGGTGACCCCCTACAGCATCAATCAAAATTTGAATTATTACTACACCCTTAATGAGAAAAACATCTTCGCTTTAGAGGCCCAGCATCTGATCAAAAATGAAGACCCGTTTTACAATGCCATCCTGGAAAACGATCCGGATGGAGAAAATGCCTTTGACAGGACTGCCGCGGCCCTGGGCCTGGACACTACGCTGACCAATTACGACCTTGGCCAGGACAGGCGGATAAAATCCAATCAACTGGACGCAAAACTGGATTACTATAATATCCTGAATACCAAGAGCAATCTCAACGTAACCCTGGGGGTTATCCTGAGCCGGCAGGAATTCAATTCCAACATCTTCCAGTTCCTGGAGGATGGATCCAAGTTCTTTCCCACACCCACGTTCAATGAAGGACGCGCCTCCAACGATACAGAGTACAATTTCAGTGACATCTATCTGGGGGTGCATTACCGGTTCAAGAAGGGCAAATTCACAGTCACTCCCGGTTTTTCAGTCCATGCGTACGGCAACAGGAATATTCAGTTTGGGGAAACCTATAAGGATAATTTTTTCAGGATCCTGCCTGATTTTGAGACCAGGATCGAGCTGAAGAAGAGCGAAACCCTGACCCTGCGGTATAATATGCGCAATCAGTTTACGGATGTCACGCGACTGGCCCAGGGGTTGGTGCTGAATAATTACAACAGCATCCAATTCGGCCAGCCAGATCTTCAGAACGCCCTGTCCCACAATGTAAGCTTGTTTTATAGCAGCTTCAACCTATTTAATTATACCAACGTATTTGCCAGAGCAGCCTATTCCAGCAACATCGACCAGATACGAAGCTTTACCGTTTTTGATAATGTAATTAGGACAAGCACATTCTTTAATTCCAGTTTCGCCGATGAGAATTTCAACCTGTTTGGCCGGGTACAGCGAACCTTTGGTAAGATTCAGGCATCGCTGAATGCGAGTTTTAACTACAGCAAGATCAATCAGTTCATCCAGGGAGAGCGCTCCCTGAATGAGGGGTATACCCAAACGTATACCCCCGGCATACGGACGAATTTCAAGGTCGCGCCAAACATCAACGTCCGTTATCGCTACAGTGTGACCAACAACAACCAGGGAGGGGGAGAAACCAAGTTTGTGACCAATGCCCCTTCGGTTGAATTTGATGCCTACATCTGGAAAGCAGTCACCTTCCGTACAAAATACACCTATACCAGCCAGGATATCGGCAACGGGGATACTCAGTCATTCCAGAACTGGGATGCCACCCTTTCCTACCGAAAGGACCGGGATGCCAAATGGGAGTACGAAATAAGGGCAACCAACCTGTTGAACATAGATTCCCAGGTGCGCAACAGCGCAAACAACTTATCGGTCTTCGTTTCAGAAACCTTTATCCAGCCGCGGTTCATTACCTTCAGGCTTGTCTACACCTTATAGGACGTGCTCCGGAGCGGATTGCACAGTTTTGGTCAGACTATTCCTCCTTTAGCTCCCCGTCTATTAGTTCAATAACACTGTCGATATAATTCAGAATCCCCTGGGACTGTGTGTTAATAAGGGAAAGCCAGCTGATTGTAAAGGCCAGGTAATTTTCAAATTCAAGGGAGCTCTGGAGCACCTCCCAATTTACATGCTTGTTGGAAAAGCCTATTTCAGTATTCACTAATTCCGGGGATGACAGCAGTATAGGGTTAATGACCCGATTTCTAATACGGCTGTTGATAACGTTCCTCGTGTTGTAGTTTTTGTACAGGTAAGGCCTGAAGTGATTGTGATTGTAGCTGTTGTACATGTTTTCATCTTCCTTGAAATCCTGAATCATGGAGTTCCAGATGGAGAGCTTGTCATTCAGGGCCTTACTGCTGATGAGGGTAAGCTTATCGGTGGAAGTCAATTGGTTTAGAACCCCCAGGGAAGGATCAAATGTATAAACGGGGAGTGCAACGGCCAGAAGGCTGTCTACCCTGGAAGAAGTTACCCTCACTGTCTTTCCGTCTGCAATGAGCAGCAGTTCCCTCGCCGATTTCAGCGCCTCCTTCCTCATGTTTATCTTATCAACCAATTGGTTTCTGTTGGCCAGGAATTCACCCTTTAACCGTTTTAGAAATTCCTGTGCTTCCTGACGGTTTTCACGGTCCGTATTCCAGGCATCGACCTGCAAGGCCATCAATATCCCGACAATTACGATAAATACTTCACCAAATAAATAGAACAGGTATTTGCTTAACCTTCCCGCCTGAGCTGACGGGTCAACCGGGTTTTCATTGACTAATCGTTGACGAAGCTGCCTGAAAAAACGAAACATGACCGTATAGTTCTCCCGTTTAAGTTACGGAATTACTTCAGAATGAGACAAACAATCTGTGTGCGTTGCCGGATAAAGGTCTGGGAATATCCGTATCTTGAAGAGTAGTGTAATACCGAGCCGGGGATACCCGGATGCGGTATTCCAGTCACAGCTTTTATTTCGTATTTTATCATTACCAATCAATTAGTTATATTTAAGCAAGCGTCCTTTACAAATGAGCACAAAGAACACAAAACGAGGTTTAAGCAAAAGCAATCTTATCATAGCGATCATTTTGCTGGCGCTTGTTGGTTTTCTATTCGGGACCGATGCCTTATCCTGGCTGGGTGATACTGCGGTTAAATTGATGATTGGAGTGGCTATACTTTTAATTGTGGTTATCTCTATCCGGTCGTTGAATAAAAGAAGCAAATAAGGCACCTTGCCAGCAGCGATTTTATGCATTTTCAAGCTTGTGCTTCCTTCCTGAGGATTGCTACCTGGCAGTTTTTCTCAATACCCTGCCTGCCTTCAGGCCCTGAAAGCCCCCATCCCTTACAACGATTTTTCCATTGATGACCACATACGGAATGCCTTCCGGGTACTGATGCGGGTTTTCAAAGGTCGCTTTGTCCGCTACTGTGCCGGGATCGAAGATCACCACATCAGCCTTCATGCCCTCCCGGAGCAACCCCCGGGCTGTGAGCCCCATGGCAGCGGCGGGCAGGGCAGTCATTTTATAGACGGCTTCATTCAGGGAGAGGGTCCCTTTCTCACGCACATAAAGGCCCAGAACCCTGGGGAAGGTCCAATACCATCTCGTGTGCGGATGGCCCATACGGGGCCGGACGAGCCTGCCGTCTGAGGCGATCATGGTCTGCGGGTGCTGCATGATGCGTTCCACATCCCCTTCATCCATGGCGTGAAAAACACAGGAGGCCCCACCCCTGAGCTGGGCTTCGATGACCAGTTCTGCCCCGTTTTCGATGGTGGGTTCCAGGCCCTGGAGTTCGGCCCAGTACCGCAGGGTCTGACCCTCCAGCTCGGGCTTCCAGCTTACTTTGGCAAACTGCACCCTGTCCAAATCGTTCCCGCCCCGGTCATTGATGATATTGAAGACAATGCCGGTTTTGATGCTGTCCCTGAGGGTAGGGTTCGATACCCGCTCTTTGAAGGCATCGTTGCCTCCTGCCCGTGCCCAACTGGGGATCAGGATGGAGATGCTTGTATAACTCGCATTGTAGGGATACTGGTCTATCCTGATATCCAGCCCCGCAGACCGTGCGGAATCGACCAGGGCGAGGGTCTCGGCGCTCCTGCCCCACATAGGTTTGCCAACTACTTTGTGATGGGTAAGCACTACAGGGATAGCTGCCTGGTCAGAAATACGGATGGCCTCCCTGACGGCCGGAAGCAATCCTAACCCTTCCTCCCGCAAGTGGGACGTATAGATCCCCCCTTCATCGGCAGCAGCTTTGGACAGCTCGATGACCTCTTCCACTTCGGAAAAGGCGCCGGGCAGATATTTCAGACCTGTGGAAATACCAAAGGCACCTTCCCTCATGGCCTGTTCTACCTGGCGTTTCATTTCTGCGAGCTCCGGGCCGGTAGGGGCCCTGTCTTCGAGGCCCATCACATTTCTCCGTACAGTGTTGTGGCCTATTAGGTAGCCGACGTTCATGCCCACGCCTATTTGTTCAAGGGTGTCGAGATAGGCTGCAAAAGGCCAGGGGCTGGAACCGTCCGGGCCACCGAGGGCAGTGGTCACCCCCTGTCTGATGTGGCTTTCACATTCCGATAGCTCCAGTATGGGGTCCAGGTGGGTATGCAGGTCTATAAAACCGGGAGCAACCGCCATGCCACCGGCATCGATTCGTGTTTTTCCCAGGGCTCCCGAAAGATCACCTATGGCGGCTATAGTATCTGCATTGATGCCGATATCACCCGCATAAGCCTCCCCTCCGGATCCGTCCAGGATGCGCCCGTTTTGTATAAGGAGGTCAAAGGTTTCCGGGGTACTGCAGTTGTTTAAGGCAACACTGACCAGCAAAACGCTTATAAGCCTGGCAAAGGCACGGGCATTAAATATTGAAGACATAATAGAAGGTTTAAAATACCCGGGTTATTGACCCCGTAACTACCCGTAGTTTTTCAGGGCGTCCTCAATGGCTTTTTCCGGGGCAACACCTTTAAGGGCCTTCTCAATCAGGTCCCGGATCAGGGAGTCGATTAATTCCTGTTGCAGGCCCAATTTGCCCGCAATACTCTTGCAAAGGTCCAGTTCCCTTTTATCAATATGTCCGTCCACCAGCATCACAGTTACCAGATCGTAGAGGTGCTCTATCCGAACCCCGTCTGATTTGGGGGTAAATAATTGAACCGAGGACGGATCCTTGATGATCTTTGTTACTTCTGAAGTGCGCATTTGAAACTTCTCCGCCAACCCGATGATCAAGTCCAGTTCGGCGCTTTCAACATCCCCGTCAGCGTTCGCGATGGAGAACAAGTGTTTAAAATGACTTCTGCGTTTCATTTTCGCAGACCTGTTGAAAAGGTCCTTTAATCCCATCTATACTAATTGTGATCCATTAACTGAGAATCTATAGCAGATTCACTGGTGCCGTTTTTAAAGATAGCTAAAATCTTTTATCGGGACTACCGGCATTTTGATGAAAAACACTTCCTGACAGGGGGCGTACTGCAAGCGGGAACTCCTTCCTGTAGCTTAGGAAAAGGTACCGCCAGGCAAGGGTTTCAACCGCGTTCAAATAGCGGCTTTCTTCATTTCTGCCTTCAGATGATCGGACAGCCGGAGGGACAAAGCCGTAAGGGTAAGGGTGGGGTTTGGCGCCCCGGCTGTAGGAAAGCAAGCAGCCCCTGCCACATAAAGATTGCCGACCCCATGTACACGGCAATCGGAATTTACCACCCCTTTTTTGGGATCATCGTGCATGCGCGTAGTTCCCATATGATGCCAGCCCCCGTTGGTGGTATCCGGGAAGGTATCGTCATTTTCATCCCGAAGGAATTCGCTCAGGCGAAGCCTTCCCAAACCAGTCCGTCCAACTTCCTTCCCAAGGAGGTGGTACATGGTGCGAACGCTCCTCTTGTCAAGTGCCGTAAGGTCCCAGTGCAAATGGGCCCTGGGGACTCCGAGCTCATCCTTTTCAGTGTCAATCATTATTCGGGAATTGGGGTTGGGTGCCTGCTCGATCCGGGTATTGAGCATAAAGGCCCGTTCAATGGCACCACTGGCCTCTTCCTCTTCGGCCTTGTCCCTGGCCGCATACCAATTTTCAAACATGTTATCAGCGCTCTTTCTTGGATCATCTTCCTGCCAGGTCTCCATCCGGGGGATCATATGCATGCCAATACTCAGTGGCATCAGAGAAATGGTGCCATTCAATATTTGTTTTTCCTTTTGTAATTCGGGAGTAAATGCTATTTCAGCTTTGGCTTTGGTTACCCCGAAACGCCATGAATACAGATCTGTCGGAAAAGGCCTGGCCAACCACATTTCTCCACAGGTAACTTCCAGGTGCTCCATAAAATAGCGACCCACCAGGTCATTGTCATTTCCAATGCCATTTGGCTTCTGTGAATTTGAAGCAAGCAGCAGCCTCGTATTCTGTATGGTGCCACAGGCCAGGATAAATTTCCTGGCCCTTACACGGCAGGTCTTGCCTGCGTGATTCTTTGTGGTCAGCTCTGTCACATTTGAGAGATTCTCACTGAGGCTGATGTCCACTACATTGGCATGTGTATAAAGGTGGACATTCTTTGCCTCCACGATGGCATCCTTATAAACGTCGCCGTATCGGGCTTCGGAGAATTGCC
>JARRLI010000005.1:0-24872 GCA_037387145.1 Robiginitalea sp.
GGGTTGCACCCTTTGCAGCACACCAAGGCAAATGCTATCCTGAAGAGGAGATGAAACAGGTCCTCGCCAAGTTGGGGAAACACCCGGATGTCCGGGTATACTTACTGGGAGGGGGCAAGAAGGAGGTCGACCTGTTGGATTTATGGGAAGCGTTATACCCGAACTGTATTTCGGTGGCTGGTAAAATGTCCCTTTCGGAGGAACTGGCCCTGATCTCCAACCTGGATCTGATGGTTTCCATGGACAGTGGGAATGGTCACCTGGCAGCCATTTATGGGGTAGAGGTAATTACTATTTGGGGGGTGACACATCCCTATGCGGGTTTCAGTCCATTCAACCAGTCGGAGCACAATTCCATTACTGCCGACCGGGGAGCCTACCCGCTAGTACCTACATCGGTTTATGGAAACAGGGTGCCTGAAGGCTATACTGAGGTGATGAAGACTATTTCCCCGGAACAGGTTTATAACCGTATCCTGGAGGTCCTGGAAGGTTCTTCAATCAAAAAGAACTCTTGAGGGACATTGATTTGAAATAGTTTCTGATCTGCTGCATATACTTATACCGAAGCATCGAGGCATTTCCGGACACCATCAAAGCACGGATACCGAAGTAGGATGCCATGATGAATGAGGCGATCCCCTCGCTGTCCCAATGACGCTCCAAATATCCATCGGACTTTCCTTTCTGCAAGGAGGTCACAAGGTTTACCTCCCACACCTTGCAGATATCATTCAAGTACCTGGAGATATTTTCATTACGGCCATTGAATTCACTCATGAAATTCCCCAAAACAAAGCCATAATCCATGAAATTATGCTCTGCATTTTCAAGGGCACTTTCCAGGCAGTTCTCGATGCAGCGGAAGGGGTCTTCCCTGCCTTCTATAGGCTCGATCAGTGAGCTGTAAACCTTTCGGAACAACAAATGCTGGACAATACTGATCATAAAATCTTCTTTGGATTGAAAATGATAGTAAAATGCCCCTTTCGAAAGTTCAAGAGCCTTTAGTATGTCATCCAAACTTGTATTATAATACCCTTTCTGATAGAATAATTCGAGGCCTTTGACCTGCATTTTTTGTACAGTAGCCCTGCTTTTCAGGCTTTTTTCCATGATCGCTGGTTTTTTACAAAACAGACTATTCGGTTTCTATTCCAAAACAGGTAAGATGCTGAATTAGGTCTGAAGAACTGCTAATGAGTCCAAAAATTCGACAACACGCCCCAAATTGTGCACTATTGCAAACGGGCAGCAGCGTTATCAGACCAGAAAGTCGGTTCTTTATTCAAGAACGAAGTACGGGAGGGATTATTTTATAAGCCGGGGGATTTCAGGTCACGGCTCCCTGGCAGCTGCTGCCCGCTCCTGCCGTACACCCATAGCAATGTTGGGAGATTGCAATTTCCCGGTCCTGCAAAATATCCTCCCTGTAGTCCTTGATATGCTTTATTCTACTATCCACTTTCATTCCCAGCATCTGATTGAAATCGCAATCATAAAGCCATCCGTCCCAACCTACTGAAATGGTATTGGTACACATAACGTTTTTGACCGCCTCCGGGTTATAGGCATCTACCAGGGCAGTCATATAATCCTCATAATTTTCAGAAGCGATAAGGTAATCCAGAAAGCGGGCAATGGGGAGATTGGTGATAACGAACAGTTGGTGGAACTCAATCCCGAAATCTTCCTTCAGGGCTTTTTTGAAATCAGCTTCCAGGGCTTGCTGATCCCCGGGGAGGAATGCGCCGCTGGGGTTGTAAACAAGGTCCAGCCGCAAATTGCTCCCGGGCATGCCATATCCCACCCGATTCAACTCCTGTAGGGCTTTGATCGATTTGTCAAAAACCCCGTCCCCCCGCTGCTTATCCGTCTTGCCACGGGTATAATGCGGGAGGGAAGAAACCACATGAACATTGTGATTGGCAAAAAATTCCGGCAAATCATGATATTTCTTGTTGGCCCGGATGATGGTGAGGTTGGATCGGACTATGAAATCCTGTATTCCCGCCTCGGCAGCCTCTTCTACGAACCATCTGAAATCAGGGTTCATTTCCGGGGCACCCCCCGTGAGGTCAAGGGTATGGGCACCGGTCTTGCTGATAACATCCAGGCATAGCTCCATGGTTGCCCGGGTCATGATCTCTTTACGGTCCGGACCCGCATCCACATGGCAGTGCTCACAGACCTGATTGCACATATAACCTACATTTATTTGTAGGATCTCCAGGGGTTTTGGGCGCAGGGGCGCCTGATTTGTCTCGGCAATTTTATTTCTGAAGTAGGGCAATTCCCCCGACTTAAAGATATCCCCGGTGAGGACCTCCAGTTGCCTGTTGACCTCCGCCAGTTCTTTTTTACGCGCCTTTAATGATTTGGTAGCCATTGTTTAGTTCAATCTTTTGCTGTTAGGAAAATGTTTCCCGCCAATCACATGGATAACTTATTGTATTTATTCATCATTTGTACGGCGTGTACCAGGGTAGCCCCGCTTTCGATAGCAGCTCCGGCATGCACGGCTTCCATCATTTCTTCCTTGGTAATACCGCGTTGAAGGCCATCCTTGGTATAGGCGTCTATGCAATAGGGGCATTTAACGACGTGTGCCACAGCCAGGGCAATAAGGGATTTTTCGCGCGCACTTAGCACGCCCTCTTCAAAGACCTTCCCGTAGTAGTCAAAGAACCTGGATCCGAGTTCCTCGCTCCATTCTGTTATTTTGCCAAACTTTCTCAAGTCAGCTGGGTTGTAATAATCTGATGCCATGATATTTGTTTTTATTTATGTTGTGTTTGTGCTTGTGGCATGTACATTTTCCGGCAAGCCCGGATTAATACCAAAAGGTATATAAAAATATTTTTAAACGAAATTTTATGGAAGGGATCAGTCCTAATCCGGAATCAGAAGAAAACAAGTGCCTTGATTCCGGTCAATAAGGATTTTCTGCAGGGAATCCCTAAATCGAGGGGAAGGGAGAGCCCTTATTGAAACGGGTAACGGGATAAAAGGACTGATGGCGCCCTGCCGCTTGTTTGAACCATGGCATAGGTTCCTTGAGCATACCCCTTATTAGCTGAAGAACTTTATCCCGGGATAATGCTAGCTGGCAGGCCCAAGTTCGAATATCCCCCAGGGAATCCAAATCGATCTGATGCTCCAGAACTGCAGGGGCATGGCCCAGTTTATCCTGAAACCTTTCCAGAAGATGAAGATAGAGGCGGGAATTCTTCCAGGGGAGGGATTCAAAGCAGGCATCAGTAAAAATCGATCGGTTCAGTCCGATCAAATACACTCCGCCATCGGATGCAGGGCCAAGGATGGCTTTTTCGCTCACCAGGGTATTGCCAGCCTGGCGCAGGGTTCTGGCTGTCAAACCAGGGCTGTCATTGCCAATAACAATGATATTTTCAAACCCTTTAATAAACACATCCTGGATCGCATTGGACAGGCGTTCCCCAAAACTGGCACCCCTTTGTTCTTTTTCCCCCATGTGAAACCAGGAGAACCCGGTCCTTTTCACTTTATGAATCGTCTGAGAGGTAAGCGTGTCCAGAAGCTTCTCCCCCCCTGGAATGCCCTTGGTCAAAGCATCTTTCCTCCCGCTTTGGGCAAAAACGACAATGGCTGTACTGGCGGGGTTCAAAATTCTAATGGAGGTTATAAATTTTCGTGTAAAAGATACAAGCTATAAGCCGACATCCCATAAATAGGATTACAAATACACGTAATTTTAACAGATTCTGTCGAAATGTCATAAACCAACCCACAGGTTGGTTTTATTTCCTATCAGGCTCCGCACATCACTCTGGAATTTCCCGGAATGGTTGAAATATGGGTTGAAAAGCACTTTTATTAAATTAATCAATCCTTTTCCTGTTTGGGCAAACCAGGCGGTCGGTTGTCAGAAGGTTTTTGGAAGGCGCTCTGAGAGGGTTTTTCCAGACAATTTTGATTCCAATCCTTCGGTTAAGTGGAATCTGGCTTGGTTTGAATAGAAATTAGCTTTGGGCGCGGGACAGAGTTTGTCTATCCTGCCCAGGGCCCTGATATCAGACATCGTCGTAATCGATTTTCAAGGTTCCGGAAGTGGGGTGTGCCTGACAGGTCAGGATCAATCCTTCTTCCAGCTCTCCCTCAGTCAGGATTTGGTTTTTCACCATTTTGGCAGAACCTTCTGTAACCCTCGCAATACAAGTGCTGCAAACCCCGCCCTGGCAACTGTAAGGCGCATCGATTTTTGCTTTGAGTACAGCATCAAGTACAATGGACTTCTGGTCCATGTCAAGATTGAATACCTGGTCATCCAGCACAACTTCAAGGTGTGTCATCCCCTCCAGGGTCTCAGCGAGTGAATCCTCCCCCTCCGGTTCAGTGAATAATTCGTGGTATATCTGTTCCCCGCGAACGCCGTTTTCCTTTAGAGCATCGGTGACGTTTTCGATCATTGCAAGGGGGCCACAGAGGTAATACCTGTCCGGGTTGAGATCTTTGTGCTTGTTGCGGGTAATATAATTGACGATGCTTTTGTCAATCCTGCCGAACATGCCATCAGCTTCTTTGTTTCGGCTGAAGAGATGATAAGCAGTAAACCTATCGGTATATTTATCTTCAAGCGCCTTTAATGTGTCATAAAACATGGCCTCCTCCCTGCTCTGATTTCCATAAACCAATACCAGATGGTTCTCAGGACTCGTTTCAAGGACTGTTCGGATGATGCTCATCACAGGAGTGATGCCGCTACCTGCCGCAAAAGCTACTATTTTCAAGGGAGCATCCGCAGTATTGAAGGTAAAACGTCCTTCCGGAGGCATAATCTCCAGGGTATCTCCCGGGCTCAGCTCTTCATTGGCATAAACTGAAAAAGCCCCCCCAGGGACTTTTTTTACACCTATAGTGATTTCAGCTTCACCTGGTTTTGATGAGAGCGAATATGCCCTGCGAATTTCTGCGCCGTCTTTTACATGCCTAACGGTGATGTACTGTCCTGCGGTAAAAGAAAAAACCTCCCTAAGATTTTCGGGAACCCGAAAGCTTACAGCAACGGCATTGGGAGTCAGGGTTTGCAGAGAAGAAACCTGCAATGGGTAGAATTGGCTCATAAAACAATTTTCTGCAAAACTAAGCATTGGAGGCCGATTGAGGCAAGCTGTTCAAATTCTTTTAACTAATTGATAAGTGTAACAAAAAGCACATCTTTGCTACTTATTCGGCGAACAGATTTTACCAACTATGTTCAAACATTTTTTCCGCCTGCAATGGAAGTCGTTTTTCCGGTCATCTTCTTTTGCTACCAACCTGGCGATCAAAATCCTGATGATTTTTGGAGCCCTTTACTTTATCGCCGTATTCCTGTCTTTGGGCATTGGAGCCTATTTTTTTATTGAGAGTGCCGGGCTGGGGGATCCCCTGCTTGTAGTTAATCGCTTTATGATATACTACCTGGTGATGGATCTATACCTGAGGTATATGCTTCAGAAAATGCCGGTTATGAATATCCGGCCTTTGCTGTATTTACCAATCAAGAAGGCAGACGTGGTAAAATATTCCCTGGGCAAAACGATTTTCTCCTTTTTCAACCTGTCCCATGCCTTTTTCTTTATCCCCTTTTCGATCATACTGGTCATTAAAGACTACTCCCTTGTTTCAGTCATAGGTTGGCACCTTGGGATAATGGCCTTGTTCTACGTAAATAATTTCCTGAATATCATGGTCAATAACCAGGACCGGATATTCTACCCTTTATTGTTGGTGCTCGCCCTGCTGGGGGTATCTCAGTATTACGGGTGGTTTGACATAACTCATTATACGGCCCCGGTCTTTGATTTATTCTACGACATCCCGTTGAGCGGGGTTTTATCCTGGTTGCTGCTTGGGTACGTCATCTGGGCCTCTTTCGTCTTTTTCAGGAAAAACATGAACCTCGATGCGGGACTTGCCTTAAAGAAAGAGGAAGGTAAAACAGAAGATTACACCTGGTTGAACCGCTTTGGGAGTATGAGCACGTTCCTCAAGAATGACATCAAGCTAATACGTCGCAATAAACGATCCAGGACCACGGTCATCATTAGCGCCCTCTTTCTCCTATACGGCCTTTTCTTTTTTACCGGATCCGTCGAACTTTACGAGTCTCCGGTATTTAGCGTGTTTGCAGGTATTTTCGTCTCCGGCGGCTTTCTGTTTACCTTCGGCCAGTATGTCCCCAGCTGGGACAGCTCCTACTATCCCCTAATGATGAGCCAGAATATCCGGTACCGTGAATACCTTAGTTCTAAATGGTACCTGATCGTACTCGCAACGGGCATCAGCACCCTGCTGTCGGTATTCTATTTGTATTTTGGATGGCAGGTGTATCTGGCAATTTTGGTAGGGGCCATATACAATATTGGTGTGAATTCCTATCTCGTGCTTTTGGGGGGAGCCTACATTAAGACCCCGATTGACCTTACCAGTAACAAAAAAGCTTTTGGGGACAGTCAGGCCTTCAATATTAAAACGCTTTTACTGACCATACCCAAACTTTTACTGCCCTTATTTGTTTTCTGGGTAGGTGAGTGGATTTGGAATGAAACTGCTGGTTACTTAATGGTGGCTCTGGCCGGTATAGCTGGATTTGCCTTTAAAAACAGCGTTTTTACATTGATAGAAAAGATCTACAAAAAGGAAAAATACAAAACGCTTGCTGCGTATCAGGAGAAAGCGGCATAATCTATTAATAAGTATGATTACAGCAGAAGGACTTACCAAGAAATATGGCTCACAGATTGTACTGGATATCCCCAAACTGGAAATCCCTAAAGGTGAGAGTTTTGGCCTGGTAGGAAACAACGGTGCGGGAAAAACCACTCTCTTCAGCCTGATGCTGGACCTTATTCAGCCTACAACAGGGCACATCATTAGCAATGGGGTGGAGATCCAGAGCAGCGAAGCCTGGAAGCCATTTACCTCTGCTTTTATTGATGAAAGCTTTTTAATCGGATATTTAACACCTGAGGAGTATTTCTATTTCATAGGAGAGCTTCGGGGCCAGACCAAGGCAGATGTAGACGCACTGCTCAGCAGTTTTGAGGATTTTTTCCATGGAGAAATCCTGAGTCAGAAAAAATACCTTCGTGATCTTTCCAAGGGGAATCAGGCAGCCCGGAGGTGGTCGTTTTGGATGAACCCTTTGCGAATCTGGACCCAACCACCCAGATCCGGCTTAAGCAGATCATCAGGGAAATGGCCGAACAACGAGAGGTAACAGCCCTGATATCCAGTCATGATCTGCTTCATGTAACGGAGGTTTGTGAGCGCATCGTGGTCCTGGAAAAAGGCTGCATTGTTCGGGATATCGAAACTTCCCCCGAAACGCTCAGGGAACTGGAAACTTTCTTTGGGGGATAAGCACACCCCGCGTTCTAAAAGCCTGACGCCTCCGATCCATTTATTTTCCAAAACAGCAGGCTGCCCCACTACAGGGTAGTTTATACTTGATATTTTGGGCTTCCCAGGATACTAAAACAGCACTTTTATAGTTTAGATTACATACGAATACAGGGAATCTTGAAGCTTCGATTGATCATTCTTCCATTGCTGGGGGTATTTTGGATATTTTTTGGCGGCTGCTCCACCAAAAAAGATGCCTTTGTTAACCGCAACTGGCATGCTCTCAACACCAAGTACAATGTGCTTTATAACGGCAACCTTGCCTTTGAGGAAGGAAGGGCACAGGTAAACAGTTCCTATACCGATAATTACTGGGAAATACTGCCCGTGGAACGTCTTGATGTATCGGAAGAATTAAAACTGGACTCAGAAGATAACAACCCCAATTTCTTAAAAGCCGAGGAAAAGGCAACCAAGGCAATCCAGAAGCATGCCATGGAAATAAAGGGGGAAGAACGAAACAGCCAGATCGACGAGGCTTTTGTATTGCTCGGAAAGGCCAGATACTTTGACGAGAGATACATCCCCGCCCTGGAGGCGTTCAACTATGTGCTCCGAAAATTTGTGGAGAGCAATAAGCTGAACGAGGCTCGGATTTGGAGGGAAAAAACCAACCTCAGACTGGGTTATGAAGAGCTCGCGATTGAAAATCTGAACAATCTGTTTAAATACGATGAGCTGAAAGACCAGGAATATGCCGACGCCCGGGCAGTAATGGCACAGGCCTATATCAACCTTAAAGCGCCCGACACAGCATTACAACAATTAAAAAGGGCAGCGGTCTATACCAGAAAAAACGAAGAGAAGGGACGTTATTATTTTATTATAGGTCAGTTATACAACCTTTTGAATTATCCGGACAGTGCCAATGCGGCCTTTGATCGGGTAATAAACCTGAATCGCAGAATACCGAGGGTTTACCTGGTCAATGCCCACCTTCAAAAAATCAGGAATACAGAAATAAGTCCACAAAGCCAGGAGGCCTTGCTCGAATATCTTTCGGAACTTGAGGAAAACCGTGAAAACCGCCCATTTCTGGACAAGATTTATCGGACACTTGCCGAATTTCACGTAGAAACCGGCTCCGATAGCCTTTCCATTGTTTACTATAACAAATCCCTGAGGGCCACACAACAAGACCAATTCCTTAATTCCCTCAATTATAATGATTTGGCAGAATACAACTTTGACAAAAATCGTTACAAACAAGCGGGTGCATATTATGACAGTGTGCTAATGAATCTTCCGGAGACCAGCCGCACCTATAGAAATGTGCGTAAGAAAAGGGATAATCTGGAGGACGTAATCACCTATGAAGAAGTTGTACAGTATACAGACAGCGTGCTTACCCTATATGCCATGACCCCTGTGGAACGGGAGATCTATTTCACCAGCTTTATCGATTCTCTTAAGGCTGATGAAGAAGCTGAAGCCCTTAGAAAAGAACGACAGGTCCGAACCGGGATGGAAACATTCGGAGCGAGCCAGGGAGGACAAGAAAATAAGGGAAAATTCTACTTTTACAATATTACCAGTCTCGGTTATGGAAAGAATGAGTTCCGGAGCAGATGGGGGGATCGGGAATTGGAGGATAACTGGAGGTGGAGTACAAAAAGCAGGATCCTTCCGGAGTCATCTGAAGAGGATATTGCAGGAACAGATACCGGAGATGTTGCAATAGCTGAATCAGAGAAATTCTCACTGGAATACTATCTGGACAGAATCCCCGAGGATCCTATAGTCATAGACAGTCTTCGCGCGGAGCGGAATTTTGCAAATTATCAACTTGGGCTTATCTATAAAGAAAAATTCAAGGAGCTTGTACTGGCGGCTTACAAACTGGAATCTGTGCTGGACTCAGACCCTGATGAACGGCTTGTATTGCCATCGAAATACAATCTTTACAAGATCTACGAGGAGTTAGGGAATCCCCTTCAGGAATCCATGCGCAGGGATATAATTGAAAACCATCCGGAATCCAGATATGCCGCTATCCTGACGAATCCTGAAATACGGCTGGCCGCACTTGAGAACAGTCCCGAAGAACGGTATAAAAAATTGTTCAGGGCGTTTAAAAATCAGGAGTATCTGGAGGTAATTACCGGTTCAGAACAGAGCATCAGTCAGTTCACAGGTGATCCGATAGTTCCGAAGATGGAGTTGCTGAAGGCTAATGCCATAGGAAGATTGCAGGGATTTGCAGAGTTCAGGGAAGCCCTGAATTACGTGGCGCTTAATTATCCCAACACACCTGAAGGCCAGCAGGCTCAGAGAATTATTGAAGAACAAATCCCCAAACTGGAGAACCGCGAGTTTACCGATGCAAGCGGAGCAAGAGGCACGGGCAATTGGAAGGTAGTCTTTCCATTCAGCAGCAACCGGCAGGAGGAGGCAGACAAGTTGAAGAAACGGCTGGAAGATTCTATGAAGGACCTGGGGTATCAGTACACAGTTTCCAGGGATATTTATAATCTTGAAAAATCATTTGTAGTAGTTCATGGGTTTCCTTCTCAAACCTATGCCTTGGGGTATGTGGAATTGCTAAAAAACAACAGGGACTACCAGATTGATCTCGAGAATTTTGTTATATTGTCTAGCAACTACAAAGTGGTACAGGTTCATAAAAACCTGGATGAATATCGCCAAAGGCTGCAATCCCCAAAACCTTAGATTTAAATGTTTTCAGACAATAAAAAACCCAGAACCATGAGCGACCTCGGAGGACAACCAAATCGTATTGAAAAGAACACCAAAATTAAAGGGGATATTATTTCCCAGGCAGATTTCCGAATTGACGGAAAGCTGGATGGGAACGTAAAGACTTCCGGGAAAGTGGTCATTGGAAAAGACGGCTATATTCACGGCAAGGTTGAATGCGTAAATGCAGATATAGAAGGCAACTTCAATGGGGAGTTGCTGGTGGCAGAACTGCTCTCCCTTAAGAGTTCTGCGGTAATTGAAGGCAATGTTTCGGTTTCCAAGCTTTCCGTGGAACCCGGAGCTACATTCAATGCCACCTGCACCATGAAAGGCAAAGGGATGCCGAGCAGCGGCTCCATGATGGGAAAGCCAGGCTCTGATATGGGGATGAAAGAGGCCTCTAAACCCTTGGAGCGTGCCAAAACTTCGATTATTTACCTGGCGGCCCAGGCAGGAATGTGGCTGGACAGCCATTACCAGACAGATAAGAGACTTTTTACAGCCTTTTGCACGATCGCGGGAGTTGGGATTTCCCTTTGGGTGGTGCTGCGTCAGTTGAAGCGTTTTAATTCAGAATGAAGCGAGTTCCCTACCTGGTGAGATACATGATTTTTCTGGGGGTAATCCTCGGAATTTCATTTGGCATTCATATCTGGATCAGGCTCCGCTCCGGATTATCCGCAACAGGAGATCTGCTGCCCCTCAGTTATTTTCTTAACGTCTTGATGGCCTTTGGTATCGTGGCAGGGCTTTTTATGTTCCGGCAGAAGTTGAAAAATCAGATAGGGTTTTTGTTTATTGGAGGAAGCCTTTTGAAATTTTTATTCTTCTTTATCTTTTTCTACCCCTCCTTTACTGCAGATGGAGTAATTGACCGGGGTGAATTTTCAAGCTTTTTTACACCCTACCTCCTGTCCCTTGTTTTGGAGACCTACTTCACCTCGGTAATGCTGAGAAATCTGGAGAGGGAAAACCCCGGGTGAAGGCGATCTACAGGGCTTAAAATAAAGTGTAAATGCTTTTTTCTTTTTACTGGAATAGCTTACATTTGCACCGATTTTTAGAGACCCTTAGATTCGATCGTTATGCGAACAACCTTTGTGAGTAAGTTGCTGGCCGTTTGTGTTTTCTCAATAGGCCCCACTTTATTCGCCAAAGAATCCTCTGATAAGGCTACAGGGCCGGAAGGCACAAAAGCTGAGATCAAGGAATACATCGAACACCACCTTAGAGATTCCCACGACTTTAGTATTACCTCATACACCAATGATGAAGGGGAATTAGTTCATTTGGGATTTCCGCTTCCTGTGATCCTATGGGACAATGGGCTTACGGTCTTTTCTTCTTCCAGGTTCCACCATGGGGAGACTGTGGCTGAGGCAGGTGGCAACCACTATCGACTCTATCACAGTAAGATCTATAAAACAGATGCCGAAGGAACGATTGAATACGATGAGGAGCAGCATCCCACCAATGCAAAGCCAATAGATCTTTCCATTACCAAAAACGTCGTAATGATGTTGGTGACGGGGCTTTTGCTCTTCTGGATTTTTGGCAGCATGGCCAGGAATTATACACGGCACGGGGGTGTGCCCCGCGGGGCTGCCAAATTCTTTGAGCCCATCGTGATTTACATCCGGGATGAGATTGCCAGGCCCAATATCGGGGAAAAGAAGTATAAGCGTTACCTGCCGATGTTGCTGACCGTTTTCTTTTTCATATGGTTTTTGAATATGTTCGGGCTCACACCTCTGGGGGTTAATGTTACTGGGAATATTGCGGTTACAACGGCGCTGGCCCTGATCGTTTTCCTGATTACCAATTTCACAGGTACAAAGGATTACTGGACACACATATTTGACCCTCTTGGCGATGCCATGCCCTGGTATGGAAAACTCATTATCTATATTATTTTGATTCCCATAGAAATATTGGGATTGTTTATCAAGCCTTTTGCCCTTCTGATTCGTTTGTACGCAAACATGACTGCAGGGCACGTGGTTCTTATGAGCCTCATAGGACTAATTTTTATTTTTAAAAGTTGGGTTGGAGGACCATTGTCTTTCGGACTCAGCTTTGCTATCTCCCTGATCGAGTTGTTCGTAGCCCTTTTGCAGGCCTACATTTTCACCATGTTATCTGCCCTGTATTTTGGCTTTGCGTCAGAAGAGCACGAGCATGAACATGAGGAACCGGTCCTGGAGCACCTTTAGAGTTAGAGTTGTATTGTTTAATTTTTTAATACTTGTTTTATGGAAATTCCAAGTGTAGTAGGTGCAGGCCTCGCCGTAATCGGTGCTGGTATCGGTATCGGTATGATCGGTGGGCGTGCGATGGAAGCTATCGCCCGTCAACCTGAAGCCTATGGTAAGATCCAGACTGCGATGTTGATCGCGGCTGCCCTTATCGAAGGAATTGGTTTCGCGGCAATTTTTGCCGGGTAAACCAGCCAATTACTCCTGAACTCCGGACGGTTGGTTTGGAGTTCAGGAGCTTATGGAAAACATAAAATAGCAGGAAACTCATGGAAAAATTAATAAACGAATTTTCGATCGGCTTGTTCATCTGGCAGATCATCTTATTTGTGTTGTTACTATTGTTGTTGCGCAAATTTGCATGGATTCCGATTCTCAAGGCCGTAAACGAAAGGGAAGAAGGGATAAAAAGCGCCCTTGCTGCCGCCGAGGATGCCAAAAAGGAAATGCAAAATGTTTCAGCTGACAATGAACGCCTTTTAAAGGAGGCGCGAACAGAACGGGAAGCACTCTTGAAGGAGGCCAGGGAGATAAAAGATAAAATGATCGCAGATGCCAAGGCACAGGCCCAGCAGGAAGGGGATAAGATCATTAAGCAGGCCCAGGAGAGCATACAGGGAGAGAAAAATGCTGCCATAGCAGATATCAAAAAACAAGTAGCAGCCCTTTCGGTTGATATTGCAGAAAAGGTGCTGCAGGAACAATTAGATAATAAGGACAAACAGCTGAAGCTTGTAGATCAGCTGGTGGACGACATCAAACTGCGGTAGGATAATGAGCGAGCGTAGAGCAGCATACCGTTATGCCAAGGCACTCATGGACCTTGCCACTGAACAAAAAAAGGTTCAGGAGGTTCATGATGATATGCGCCTTATTCTGGACACCATCGAGGAAAACAACAATCTCAGCGATGTGCTTCAAAGCCCCATATTAACTGCTGAGGCTAAGAAAAATGCCCTGCAGGCCCTTTTTAGCAAGGCAGATGCACTTACAGGAGAATTTTTCAATCTGTTGTCGACCAATAAGCGGGTAGGGATACTCGCAAAAATAGCCGAACAATACATCGTGCTCTACGATCAGTTGCAGGGACAGGATATAGCCAGTGTTACCACCGCAGTGCCTCTGGACAAAAACCTGGAAAGTAAAATATTGAAACAATTAAAGAAGATTACAGGAAAGGATGTGGTCATTGAAAACCATGTTGATCCGGACCTTATTGGAGGATTCATTCTCAGGCTTGGGGATTTGGAATACAATTCCAGTATTGCAAGTAAATTGGGAAATTTGAAACGAGAACTAATAAAATAGAAAACATAATCCGATCCACTTAGGTGGCTCGCCTCTTTATATTAAAAAAATGGCAGGAATAAAAGCTGCTGAGGTATCAGCAATCTTAAAGAAGCAATTATCAGGATTTGAAGCAACAGCTACCTTGGATGAGGTGGGAACCGTTCTTCAGGTAGGAGATGGAATCGCCCGCGTTTATGGGCTCTCTAATGCCCAATACGGGGAATTGGTAGAGTTTGAAGGAGGCCTGGAAGGAATCGTCCTGAACCTGGAGGAAGACAACGTTGGGGTGGTGCTTTTGGCGCCTTCCAAAGAAATCGTTGAAGGAGCCACCGTTAAACGGACCCAGCGAATTGCATCCATCAAGGTAGGTGAAGGTATTGTGGGCCGTGTGGTTGATACGCTCGGGACCCCTATAGACGGAAAAGGAGAAATCAGCGGCGAGCTCGTGGAGATGCCCCTGGAACGAAAAGCACCCGGGGTAATTTACCGTCAGCCAGTAAATGAACCCATGCAGACCGGGGTAAAGGCGATCGATGCCATGATCCCAATTGGTCGCGGACAGCGGGAACTGGTTATCGGGGATCGTCAGACTGGAAAGACTACCGTCTGTATTGACACTATTATAAACCAGAAGGAGTTCTACGATCGAGGAGAACCGGTATATTGCATTTACGTGGCTGTAGGTCAAAAGGCCTCTACGGTGGCCGGAATTGCCAAAACCCTGGAAGATAAAGGTGCCCTGGCCTATACTACGATTGTAGCAGCCAATGCCTCTGACCCTGCTTCCATGCAGGTTTACGCTCCTTTCGCCGGGGCTGCCATCGGAGAATACTTCCGGGACACCGGCCGTCCTGCCCTGATCATATACGATGACCTTTCCAAGCAGGCAGTCGCCTACCGGGAAGTTTCATTGTTATTAAGAAGGCCTCCGGGGCGGGAAGCCTATCCGGGAGACGTTTTCTACCTCCATTCCCGTTTGCTGGAGCGTGCTGCCAAGGTTATTGAAGATGACAGTGTTGCCCAGAACATGAATGACCTCCCCGACAATCTCAAGAGCAAGGTAAAAGGTGGCGGCTCCCTTACTGCCCTGCCAATTATCGAAACGCAGGCAGGAGATGTTTCAGCCTATATCCCAACCAATGTAATCTCTATTACAGACGGACAGATCTTCCTGGAGCAAGACCTCTTCAACCAGGGGGTTCGGCCTGCGATCAACGTGGGGATTTCTGTTTCACGTGTAGGGGGTGCTGCTCAGATTAAATCAATGAAAAAGGTGGCCGGGACCCTCAAGCTAGACCAGGCACAGTTTCGTGAGCTCGAGGCATTTGCCAAGTTTGGATCAGACCTGGATGCGGCAACCCTGAATGTAATTGAGAAAGGACGGAGGAACGTGGAAATCCTGAAACAATCTCAGAACGATCCTTTCAGGGTGGAAGACCAGGTCGCAATCATTTTTGCCGGAACCAAGAATCTGCTTCGGGACGTTCCTGTGAACAAAGTAAAGGAGTTTGAAATGGATTATCTGGAGTTCCTGAAAGCGAAACACCAGGATGTCCTGGATCAGCTGAAGGAAGGCAAGCTCACAGATGAGATCATACACACCCTTACAACAGTGTGTAAGGATCTGGCTGCCAAATACAAGGCATAATCAAAGACGGTGCAGCTTTTCTCGCGATTAGCTGCAAACCGTTAGCGTAACGAGTACAGGAATTATGGCAAACTTAAAGGAAATCCGAAATCGGATTGCATCGGTTAAATCGACCATGCAGATCACCAGCGCCATGAAAATGGTGTCTGCTGCCAAATTAAAGCGTGCGCAGGATGCAATTACTGCGATGCGTCCTTATGCCGACAAGCTTACTGAATTACTTCAGAACCTCAGTGCAAACCTCGACGTAGATGGCGGGAGCGATTATGCAGAAGCGCGGGAGGTGAAGAAGGTTCTTGTGGTTTCGATCAGCTCTAACAGGGGGCTTTGTGGCGCCTTTAATTCCAATATTGTAAAGCAGTCCGTTTCCCTGGTTCAGGGGGAATACGGGAATAAAGAGGTGGATTTTGTGACAATCGGCAAAAAGGCCGATGACCTGTTGCGTAAGCGCTACACCGTAGTTTCCAACCACAATCACATCTTTGACAACCTTACCTTCGAAGCGACTTCGGAAATAGCGGAACACCTGATGAAACTTTTCACAGAAGGAAGTTACGATCGGATCCTGTTGGTTTATAACCAATTTAAAAATGCGGCAACCCAGATCGTAATGGCTGAACAGTTCCTGCCTATAGAGCCTGTTAAAGAAACCAATCAACAGCCTGGAGGAGATTACATTTATGAGCCCTCTGAAGCAGAGATTGTGGAACAGTTAATTCCGAAATCACTGAAAACACAGTTGTTTAAAGCTATTCGGGACTCTTTTGCAAGTGAGCACGGGGCCCGTATGACCGCCATGCACAAAGCCACGGACAACGCCTCAGAACTTAAGGACCAGCTTACTCTCACCTACAACAAAGCCCGCCAGGCTTCCATTACCAATGAAATCCTGGAGATTGTGGGTGGCGCGGAAGCTCTTGCCAACGGATAATCTGGACATACAGAATCATCTAAACCCCGGCCATAATACCGGGGTTTCCTGTTTTTAAGGAACGATACATCAAAAGAGGTGTTTTGTACAAACAGGGGAAAATCAGGGCGCAACCCGTTTTTGGCATCAATATTGGAGTCCTATCTTTACAGAAAATCAAATTGCTTAGAACATGAGGATTCTATTTATAAGCCTATTCATATCAAGCCTGGGATTTATGAGTTGTAGTTCCCAAAAACCCCTGGAGCAACAGCCTCCCTTCACTGTGGATCGTCCAACGGTTCAATATTGGTCCGGCGGGAGGGAAGAAAGTGGTTCAGGGATGGAATTTCAGGCCCGTTGGAACCCAAAAGATCCGGGGGAAATCCGCCTGGATTCCCTTTTTTTCCGTGGCCATATACTCAAGCTGGAGGTACAGGAAACGGAGACCGGTTTTCTCATGACGGCTTCCAGGAGTTCATCCGGGATAGTGAAGCCTGATTATATAATGCATGCGGATTCAACACGCGAAGTTGGCAATCAGCCGCCTCAGCCACTTTCAGATGTCAAGCCCTTCCCTTTCGATCTCAACCCGGATGCGGCTGTAATCTCATATTTCCTGAAAGGCGAAAAGACGAAATTCTATACCAAAATAAGCGGCATTCGGGAAAAACAACCGAAGAACTACCCTGGCAGGCAGTAGGGCTGACTTTGCCGGCTCTGGCTAAATGCCTAATTTAGATTTGGATCTAATGCATTCCTAGTTGAAGCTCTTTCAGAAACTATTCAAGCAGACATTCATATATGGACTGGCAACCGTCCTGCCCCGAATGCTCTCCTTCCTACTCCTTCCGCTCTATTCTTCTGTAATGCCGCCAGGGCTGTATGGAGAGGTTTCTCTTGTGTTCGTCTGGTTTGCCATCTTTAATGTTATGCTCGCTTATGGGATGGAAACCGCCTTTTTCCGGTTTTATACCCGAGAAAAGAATAAAGAACAGGTACTTTCCACTTCCCTGATTTCTATCTCAGGTTCGACCCTTTTATTTCTGCTGGCTTCGTTGCTCTTCAGGGAAGAGATCTCACACCTCCTGAATGTAGATCTCCGGTACATGGGCTACTTTATAGCCATCCTGTGTCTGGATGCCCTTGTGATCATTCCTTTTGCCAGGCTCAGAGCCATGGAACGCCCGGAAGTTTACGCGATCGTGAAAATCGCCAATATTTCTGTTAACCTGGGCTTTAACCTTTTCTTTTTGCTTGCCCTTCCCAGGATGGCAGCGACGGGAGGGGAGAGTCTCTGGAGTGCTATGTACAAACCTGATTTCGAGGTCTCCTACATCCTGATATCGAATGTGATCGCCAGTGGGATCACCCTGCTTATCCTGAGTGGTAATTACGTCAAACTCCGGCTGGATTTCAATAAAGACCTGTTGAAGCGAATGCTTTATTATGGCTTGCCCGTCATGCTTGCAGGGGTCGCATTCACCATTAATGAAGTTTTTGATAAATACCTTCTCACGGAATTGCTGCCTGAAGATATTGCCAAGACCGAAATGGGTAAATATGCGGCATGTTACAGGCTGGCGATGTTCATGACCCTGTTTGCAACGGCATTCAGGCTGGGGATAGAACCATTTTTCTTCAGCCATGCCAATTCGGAAAACCCGAGAAAGGCGTATGCGCAAATCACCAATTATTTTGTGGTCCTCGGCAGTGTGATCCTTCTTGCGGTTGTTGTCTTTGCCGATGTGCTTAAGGAATTGTTTGTCCGGGATGAGGCTTATTGGGAAGCCATGGATATTGTTCCCATTGTATTGCTTGCCAGCTTTTTCCTGGGGATCTACCACAACCTTTCCGTCTGGTATAAGGTAACAGACCGAACCCGATTCGGGGCTATAATCTCTGTAGCAGGGGCTGTTATTACCATAGGGATCAACTACTATTTCATACCCAGGTTCAGCTATTTTGCATCGGCCTGGGCAACGCTCGCGGCCTATGGGAGCATGGTGCTCTTATCGTATTTCCTGGGGAAAAAGTACTATCCAATACCGTACAATCTCAGGAAGATATTTTTCTATATGGGAATCTCCATCCTGTTTTCTGCCCTTTCCTTTTATGTTTTTAACAGGGATCTTTTCCCGGGGCTGGTCCTACTTTTAGTATTTTTGGGGGTGTTATACAGGCTTGAAAAGGAAGTGTTACTAAAATTAATCCGTGGGGAATGAAGGTCCGAATCATAAATAAATCCAAGCACCCGCTACCTTCTTATCAAACGCAATCATCCGCTGGCATGGATTTAAGAGCCCAGTTGGATGAACCCGTGCGGCTGGCGCCTCTTGAACGTGCTATAGTAGGGACGGGCCTCTATTTGGAACTCCCCGAGGGATATGAGGCTCAGATACGGCCGCGCAGTGGTTTGGCGGCCAAGCAGGGGATCACCGTTTTAAACAGTCCGGGGACTATTGATTCGGATTATAGAGGGGAAATTGGCGTGATTCTTGTAAACCTATCCAAGGAGTCGGTACTCATAAATCATGGAGAGCGTATCGCCCAGATGGTAATAAGCCGGCATGAGCAGGCTGAATTGATTGAAGTGGAGGAGCTAAGCCAATCAGTGCGTGGCCAAGGTGGTTTTGGAAGCACAGGAGTGAATTAATGGAGAAAAGTGTGGTTGAATGCGAAACACCCTTAGGATTTGTTTGATTTTGTTCGGATTCCTCGGAGTGATTGTATCATCCGGGCAGGAAGAAGAAAGCGCGGACCTGTTTACAGAATCTTATACGGACCGGTTTCAGGAAGTGTTCTTTGAGGCATTAAAGCAGAAGGGAATTGAAAACTATGACCGGGCAGAAGCACTGTTGTTGGAAGCAAAGAAACTCGATCCGTTAAATCCTGTGATAGATTATGAACTGGCCAGAGTATTGTTTTTAGAAAAGCGATATGCAGAAGCCGAACCTTATGCGCTGGATGCTTTAAAAGCAAAGCCTTCCGAATACTGGGTTCTCGAAATATTTATGCAAATCCTAAAGCGTCAGTCCAAAGGACTGGAGGGTTATCTTGAACAATTGCCGGATGGGATGAGGTCTTTTCATTTGAATCTGGCACAGTGGTATATTGCTCAGGAACAATGGGAAGAAGCAGAAAAGCATCTTTTGCGCATATCGGATTCTGACCAGGCGGATCAGATGCGGACATTGATTGCCAGGAAGAAGGAGGCTGCACAACCAGAAGTAAAAAAGCCATTGCCCGGCCAAAACACCGATATACTGAAAGAAGGTTCGGCAGCCTTTTACGAAAACAAACTCCGGGAGATACTAAAGGGTTCAGATTGGCCTCAATTGGAGGAGGTTAGCGCAGAAGCCCTTGAGGTCTATCCCCTGCAACCTTATTTTTATTATGCTCACGGTGTATCTCTAATGCGACAGGGGCAAGCAGCGGATGCAGTTCGTATTTTAGAAACAGGGGAAGGAATGTTGCTGGGGTCCTCTCAGACCTCCTCCCTGATCTACAAAAGCCTGGCAGAAGCACATTCGATACTTGGAAATACAGAGAAGGCCAACAAATACCTCGACAAACTGAAATCTGGCTCGTGAGGCATACGAAGGAAATATGGCTATTGGGAATCGGAATACTGCTGATGTTGTCTTCCTGTGGTTCTGCCCGTATTCTTTCGGAAGGTAGTGTGGATGATAGCCTGTCCATCAAGAACGTCATTCGAAAACACAAGGCCGGGGATGTGGATTTCAACACATTGAGCGGCAGACTGGGGATTGATTATTCAGATGGAGAGGATGCGCAAAAAGTAACGGTAAGCCTTCGTATGAAACGGGATGAAGTTATCTGGTTAAGTGCTCCCCTTGGGATCATCAAGGTCTTGATCACCCCGGAACGGGTTTCATTTTACAATAAGCTGAACAACGAGTATTTTGATGGGGATTACTCCTATCTCAATAAGTTGCTTGGTTCTGAGATAGATTTTGGAAAATTGCAGAATCTTCTGTTGGGGCAGTCTGTTATATCGCTACAGGGCCGTAACTACGATCTGCAGTATTCGGCAGACTCTTATGAACTTAAACCCAAGCCCTCTCTGGATTTCTATAAGTTATTCCTGAAAATTGAACCTAAATATTTCAGGCTGGCCTCTCAGCAACTTGCTCAGCCCACCCAAAAGCGGCTAATGGAGGTGCATTATACGAGTTATCAGGAAATCCAGGGGGAGCTATTACCAGACAGGATTAAGATTGCTGCCATTAATCAGCAAGATCGAATCACCATTGGGATTATCTATAAGCAGGTGGAGTTGAACCGGGATTTGCGATTCCCATATAAAATACCAAAAGGTTTTAATCCGGTGGCCTTAAAGTGAAATACAAGATAGTCCATAGAATCATCCCTTGTTTTGTCTTCGCAATTTTTTTGCTGGGGACCAGTGCCTTTTCCCAAACGGGAGAACAGAAGCAACTTGAGGCGCGCAAAGAACAGCTGGAGAACGAGATACGGGAGATTAACAGGCTTCTGTTCGCGGAAAGAAAGCAAAAAGGGAGTGTGCTTGACCAGATGGAAGCACTAAACCAAAAGATCAACCGGCAGCAGCAATTGATTCGCGTGACTAATCAGCAATCCAACCTCCTTAATCGCCAGATAAATGCCAATATCCGGCATATTTCAAAGTTGAGGGAGGATCTTAAGGCCTTAAAAGCTGACTATGCCAAAATGATACGAAAATCTTATGAGAACCGCTCCCATCAAAACAGGCTGCTGTTCCTGATGAGTTCTGCTAGTTTCTTTCAGGCTTTCAAACGATTGCAGTACATGAAACAATACACCCAATTTCGAAAAAAGCAGGGTGAAGAGATCGTGGCAAGGACTGATGAGCTTAACAACCTCAATACCGACCTTACCCGTCAGCGAAAGGAAAAGGAATTGTTGATTGCCCAAAACAGACGCATTAAGGATCAGCTAACAGGCCAGGTAACCTCTCAGCAAGCACTCTTGAAAACCATTCGGCGCAATGAAAGTGCCTATACGGCAGAGATTGACACAAAAAGAAAGGAAGCCAGGGCCATTGAAAGAGAAATTGAGAAGCTGATTCGGTCGGCCATAGCCGCATCCAACAGGGGAAGGGGAGATGCGGGCGTCTCTTCGAGCAGGTTTTCCCTTACTCCGGAAGCCACCTTAATTGCCAATAATTTTTCTGCTAACAAAGGGCGGTTGATCTGGCCAGTCGAAAAAGGAATAAAGAAGCAGGGCTATGGAGTTTACCCGGATGCCGTATACCCGGGAATCAAACATCGCAGCAACGGGGTGATCATTGCGACAGACCAGGGGGCAAAGGCCCGTGCTGTTTTTGAAGGAGAGGTCATTGCGGTTCTCGCGGTACCCGGAGGCAACAAGGGCGTCCAGATCAAGCACGGGAATTTCATCAGCACCTATTATAACCTTTCAGAACTATATGTGAAAAAAGGGGACAAAGTCGAAGCAAAGGATCAGCTTGGCCAAATATTTACCAATGGTTCTAATGGCCTGACGCAGCTTAAGTTCTATTTATACAGGGATGCTACCCGCCTCAACCCAGAGGAATGGATATTCCGGCTGTAGTTCACAAGGCATTCATTTATCGGATTGGATTCCCAATCAATCCAGAAACAGGGCTTTCAATTCCGTAGCATCATGGGGTTTCATTTTCCCGGCAAGTACAAGGCTAAGTTGTTTTCTCCTCAAAGCGGCCTCGAACCGCTCTTTTTCGAGATCCGTTTCGGGTTCGATGGGAGGCACTTCTGTGGGGACTCCGGTATCGTCTACGGCGACAAAAGTATATATGGCCTCGTTGGCCTTGGTGCGTTCCCCTGTAAATCGATCTTCAATCCACACATCGATAAAAACTTCCATTGAGGTCCTGAAAGTCCTGGAAATGGTAGCCTCCACCGTTACGACACTTCCCAAAGGCACAGATCGGTTAAAGGCCACGTGGTTTACTGAGGCGGTAACTGAGATTCTGCGGCTGTGTCTGCGAGCCGTGATACTGGCAGCCCGATCCATACGGGCCAACAGCTCTCCTCCAAAAAGGTTGTTTAACGGATTTGTTTCACTCGGCAAGACCAGGTCCGTCATAATAGTCCTGGAATCGCTGGGCGTTTTACGTTTCATTGGGATTCTTTTGGGCAAAGATACATCCTTCCCATCAGATGTGATTTAAATAAACAACGATTAACGCATGGAAAGCAACCAGGCATCCCGGGATTCCTGTGACCTGATTTTTTTAAGATTTTCCAGGGCTTCCTCAGGGCTGGAATAACTGGCGAAAACCACCTGGTGCAGCCCATAGGCATTTTGACCGAGATAGCGGGCAGGATAGCCTTTTGAAAGAAGCTGACGGACCCGTTTATCGGCATTTCCACGGACTCGGAAAGCACCGGCAATAATATGATGGACGGATTCTGGTTTTTGGATAATTTCAAGAGTTACCGAAGGTAATTCCACCGGATCAGCTTTAAAGAATGTTGCTTCCTGAATTTTTTTGGAAACTTGCTTTTGGGCAGCTTCATATGCGATTGCTGAATTTTCCAACCCTCGTTGATAAAAGGAATAACCACTCAAACCTGTTGCTACTGCAAGTAATATTACGGCGGCATATTTCATCAAAGGCCGCAGGCCTTTTATTTCCCTGCTTTCAGGGGTAATGGTAAAGGGGATGTGATCTTCGAGTTGCCGGACCTCTTCTTTGAGTTCCTCCCGGACTACAGGACTTCCTATGACAGGCCCCAGACCAAAGGAAGACATCAGGTAATTCATCCGTTCATTGGGTTCGAAAAGTATTTTCTTCTCACGGCTCAACCGCAAAACACCGAGTTGGGTAAAGTCCAGGGTTCCCTCCTCCTGTAAAATTTCTTTCCAGCGGTGCGAAGTTGCTTCAACCTGCTCAAGGACGGTCTCAAATGAATCTCCCTGCAGGTGCGCCATATGAGAGACCAATAAACCGTCATTTTTATCTAATTGGGCATTAAAGGAAAGTTCTTTATAGGGAGGGTGGAAGGTGTTGCTTTCCCTTTGCAGGGAAGCAGGCTTAGTTTGGCTCAAAAAAGCCCCAAAACCAGGCATCACCACACATTGATATCGGTAAAGCAGTGTTGCTATGTGATTTTCTACTCCCATATCAACAAAGATCAAAAATTTTAGGATGTGGAACAACCTGCATTTGAGGATTTATCAACACAACAAGCGGATAGCCCATATAAAAAGGGATTAAATGACAGAAAAACAAACGGTTGCATTGCTGCGGCTACTAAGAATAAAGGGGATCGGATCCACAAATACCCGAAAACTTGTCGATTATTTTGGCAGTCCTGAAGCAGTTTTCAGCGAATCGCTGGAGTCCCTGATGGAAATTCCGGGATTTGGTCTGGTTACCGCACAAAGTATTCTCAATGAAAAATTTCGAAAGGATGCTGAAGATGAGTGGAATGGATTAATTAAGGGTGGTATTCAATGCATTTCTTGCTGGGACCCGGGCTATCCTGAGTTGTTGAAGCAATGTGAGGATGCTCCGGTACTGCTTTTTAAAAAGGGATGTGTGTCATTGGCTGGCCAACGCTTTGTCAGCATCGTTGGCACCAGGAACATGTCTGAGCATGGCCGCAGGATTTGTGAAGGACTGGTAGAGGACCTGGCCCCATATAGTCCTGTAATCGTTAGTGGTTTGGCCTATGGAATTGATATTTGTGCCCAATTGGCAGCAATGAGGAACGGTCTGCTTACGGTAGCCTGTCTTGCACATGGTCTGGACAGCGTATATCCTAAAGAGCATAGGCGGTATATAGAGGATATTGAAGCCCAGGGAGCACTTTTGTCTGAATTTTCACTGGGGACTTCTCCAGAACCGATGCATTTCGTGAGGCGCAACCGGATCATTGCCGGGCTGAGTGAGGCGACAATCGTGGTAGAATCCGCTTCGGAAGGCGGGAGCCTGATTACTGCTGATCTGGCCTTTGGATATCACAGGGAGGTATTTGCGATACCCGGCAGGAGCACTGATCGGTTCAGCGCGGGTTGCAATGCCCTGATCAGGGATCAAAAAGCCCATTTGATGCAATCAGTATCTGACCTTGCCAGGGTGATGGACTGGTCTGAAGAACAAACACCTGGAGTAAAGGATGGTAAGTTGTCTGTCAAATACCTGGAGATGGGAAAGGAGGAGCGCTGTATTGCGGAATTCCTCATAAAGAATAAAAAGGCTTCCTCCCTGGATGATATCGCAATCGGATGCCGGTACTCAGTAAAACAAACCGCCAGCCTCTTGTTTCAGTTGGAAATGAAGGGATTAATACGCCCACTGCCGGGAAAACGCTATAGGATAGGAGGGAAATAAACCGACCAATGGGTCGGAAATACCTTGTAATAATACGTTGAGATGTGGTGAATTGAGCAGAATATCGGTTAAAGGTGTGGATTTTGGTAATTCAGGCTTAATAAAGCCGTATTCTGCGGGGCCCGCTAACCGACTACCTGGTCGGTTCCACCAATTTAATAGCCAAGTCTTGAACGCACCCGCAACAATACCTCTTCTGCCACTAATTTTGCCCTCTCAGCGCCCTTGTGGAGTGCTTCGTCAATCTCATCGCGATGCTCCATGTAGTAATGAAAG
>JARRLI010000006.1:0-15316 GCA_037387145.1 Robiginitalea sp.
GAAATGCTCGGCTATGAAGATTACAAGAAGGAACAGGCTGAGAAAAGAAAAGAAGGAAAATTGATGGGTATTGGTATCAGCACCTTTACAGAGGTCGTCGGCGCAGGGCCGTCAAAAGATTTCGACATCCTGGGTATCGCCATGTTTGACAGTGCCGAGATCCGGGTGCACCCCACAGGGAAAGCCCTTGCCAGGTTCGGCACGAAATCCCAGGGACAGGGACACGAAACCACCTATGCCCAGATCCTGGCAGAAGAACTCGGCATACCTTACACAGATATCGAGATTGACGAGGGAGATACCGATACGGCACCCTATGGATTAGGCACTTATGCCAGCCGGAGTACCCCAACGGCCGGTGCAGCAGCTGCCATTGCCGCCCGTAAACTGCGTGATAAAGGCAAGAAAATTGCAGCCTACCTGTTGGAGGTTAGTGAAGAGGATATCGAATGGGAAGTCGGGAAGTACTTCGTTAAAGGTGCTCCGGAAAAGTCCAAGACCATTCAGGAGGTCGTCTTTGCCGCCTATACGAATATACCTCCCGGGATGGAGCCCGGGTTCGAAGCGACCCATTATTACGATCCGCCCAACCTTACCTTCCCCAACGGAGCCTATATCTGTGTGGTGGAAATTGAGAAAGAAACAGGCATGATCGACGTGAAGCGTTTTGTGGCCATCGATGATTGCGGGAACATTATCAATCCCATGATCGTGGAGGGACAGGTGCACGGAGGGCTTACCCAGGGCATTGCCCCGGCCATGTACGAGGGTATCGAATATGATGATGAAGGTAACGTCCTGAACGGGACCTTTATGGATTATCTCGTGCCAACGGCCGTGGAATCGCCCCACTGGGAAACAGGACATACCATTACGCCTTCCCCTCACCATCCCCTGGGTGCAAAGGGAGTAGCAGAATCCCCCACAGTAGGGGCGCCTCCTGCTATTGCCAATGCGATCATTGATGCCCTGGAGCCGCTGGGGATCGAGCATTTGGATATCCCGATCACCCCTGCCAAGGTATGGGAGGCTATTCAGGCACATTCCTGATTGAATAATACGGTGCCCGGAAGCCTAAAACTTCCGGGCATCTTCAACAAAAAAATGATATGAAAGCACAATTAGAAAAATCTTTTGAAGTTCCCCAGGGAACTGACCTGGTCTGGGAACACCTGGTGGATACTAACAAGGTGATGGACTGCGTCCCGGGTGTGTCGATCGATGAAAAGGTCGGTGAGAATCAATATAAAGGAAAGGTAGGCATGAAATTTGGCCCTATTGGAGCCAAATACGACGCCGATATCTTCTACGATGAAGTGGACCCCGAGAACCGAAAAATCATCATTACCGGAAAAGGTGTGGATGTAAAAGGCCATGGCAGCGCCGATATGACGATGACCATGAACATCGATCAAACGGAATCGGGTGGTTCCAAACTGGACGCCATTATGGACGTTACCATCAATGGTAAAATCGCCCAGTTTGGTTCGCGACTTATCACCACTGTTTCTAACCAATTGTTCAAGCAGTTCGTTACAAACTTCTCCAAAAAGCTAGCTGCTGCGGAAGCAGCGGCTTAGGGCTTTTAATTTGAATTCCTTATAAGCCTTACCACAGGGGTAGTGGCTTGTACTTAAAAATTACGCGATTGAATAAAGAGATCGAAGCGCTTATATCCGATTTTTATGAGCATGACTACATCCTTAACGAAGCGCTTGCCACGTCTGTCTTCCTGCTGAAGAATCTTGAGAAACCTCTTCTTCTGGAAGGGAACCCCGGGGTGGGTAAGACCATGCTGGCCAGTACGCTTGCCGCACAACTTGGAACAGACTTGATACGCCTGCAGTGCTATGAAGGCCTGGATGTGGGCACTACCATCTATGAGTGGAATTACCAAAAACAATTACTGCACATCAAATTGTTTGAGCAGGAGCGTGACAAAAATGCCCTGGGTGAGGAAATTTTCGGAATGGATTATGTGCTTAAACGCCCCTTGTTAAGGTCTATCAGTGCAGACAAACCCGTGGTCCTGCTGATCGATGAAATCGACAGGGCCGATGAAGAATTCGAGGCCTACCTGCTGGAGTTATTGTCCGACTTCCAGATCAGCATCCCGGAATTGGGGACGATCAGGGCTATTTCCAAACCGCTGGTAATCCTGACTTCAAACCGTACCCGCGAATTGAGTGACGCCTTGCGCAGGCGATGTCTTTACCATTGGGTTGATTTCCCGTCCAAGGCAAAGGAAATAGATATCATCGCACGGAAATTACCAGCTATTGATGAGCAATTGGCAACACAGGTGGTCACCTTTATTCACAACCTGCGCAAATCCAGCCTGCACAAACCCCCGGGTATCGCAGAATCCCTGGATTGGGCGAAGACCCTGTTGCTGATGAATGAGACACATATCACCGATGAGATCGTGCAGAACACCATTGGCTGCGTCCTCAAGCATAAGGACGATATTGAATTTGTTCGAAACAAAACGGTACAGGAATTTCTCGTTCCTGTAAATTGAGGAACTCCATTTAAGACAATATTGTGGTTGCCGTAGACAAGTCCTTTAAGGAACGACTGATCGACTTTACTTTCTACTGTAGGGAGCGCCAGTTCATGCTTGGGCCACAGGATACCCGGGAAGCGTTTGAAATCGCCGACCGCGGCTATTGGCTGGACCGAAAACTCTTTCAGTATAGCCTGAAAGCTATTTATTGCAAGCGTAAAGAACATTTTGACCGGTTTGATGAGATGTTCGACCGTTTCTGGAGCAGGTACTATGAAGAAAAACTGGAAGCCAGAAAAAAGAAAATAAAACAACTCAAGAAAGAACCCGAAGCGGATACCATCATTTTTCTGGGAGCTAAATTCAACAAACCCCGAAAGGAGCAAAAAGAAAAAGAAGCAAAACAAACCAAAGGTGCCAATGAAATGGTCCGTCTAAGGTTTACCGATTTCTCGAAAGTAAATGTGGCGGACAAGGAACGCCTGGAAGAGCTAGCGGAAGAACTGTTTCATCAGATGAGCATGCGATTCAAAAGACGGTTGAAAAGTTCCAATAAGGGGACTATCGATATCCGAAGGACTATTAGACACGGGATTTCAAAAGGTGGCATGATGTTGGACCTGGCACACAAGAAAAAGCGAAAGGAAAAACGAAAGGTGGTTTTCATCCTGGATGTCAGCGGTTCTATGGACACTTATAGTTATTACCTGCTTCGCTATGTGATGGTACTAAGGACCTATTTCAAAACCCTGGAATTTTTTACCTTCAGCACGGAACTGACTCATGTGACACCTCTGCTGAGGGCCAATAATGAGGAGCAAATCCTTAAGCAGATTGGCAAAACAGTCCATTCATGGTCCAGTGGTACAAAGATTGGAGAATCGTTGACGGCTTTTTTGGATAACTATGGCAGCAAGTTTTTGAGTCAGAAGCACATAGTAGTTATATTAAGCGACGGATTGGAAACAGGTAATGTTGCCCAGCTTAAGGAAGCGGTCGGATCTATCCGAAGGAAATGCAAGACACTGATCTGGCTCAACCCCCTCAAGGGGATGAAAGACTATCAGCCAATTCAGAAAGGAATAGTGAATGTTATGCCACACCTGGATGCTTTTGAATCTGCCCACAACCTGGATAGTCTTTTGAAATTGGAAAAATTACTAATGGATGTTTAACGAACTGGCATTAAAAATCGAAGAGCACCTGGGCAAGGGTTCTAATTTTGCCATTGCACAGGTAGTTGACCGTATCGCACCCAGCTCGGGCAAAGTAGGAGATAAGGCCCTGATACTGGAAACCGGTGAAATGATCGGATGGGTAGGCGGAGGCTGTGTTCGCGGAATCGTCATAAAGGAAGCCCTGGATGTCATTAAATCCAAACGATATCGGAGAATACGCATATCCCCGGAAGGGGGCACGAGGGAAACTGCTAATTATAAAGAATACGTTATGTCCTGTCAAAGCAAAGGTACCCTGGAAGTACTAATAGAACCGGTTATTCCCCAACCGGAAATAATCATTGTGGGAAAATCGAATATCGGAAGAAAACTTTCCTCTCTGGCTGCCGCTGCTGATTTCCGGGTAACGGTCCTGGCCAGCAATGTAGATGTACAGATGTTTCCCATGGCTCACAAAGTCTCAGACCAGGTGGATTTTGGAAATTTCGAAAATCTGTCGAATGCCTACATCATCGTTACCACCCAGGGGGAAGACGATGAACTTTCGGTAAAAAAAGCATTGCAAACGGCTGCTGGTTTTGTAGGTTTTGTCGCCAGTGCCCGGAAAGCAGAAGACCTAAAGGCGTATTTGACACGCGAAGGAATTGCAGATGAACGGATCGCTCAGCTCAAAAGCCCCGTAGGGCTGGACATCAATGCCAAACTCGCCAGTGAAGTTGCCATAAGTATCCTGGCGGAGATTATCGATCACTTCCGGGGTGGGAATGCAGCACCGGCAGCTATCAAAACCTCTCAACAAATTGAAGCTTCTGCCCCAGCCCCTACTTCTGCAGAGGAGAAATTTGCAGAGGAATACTATATAAACCCGGTCTGTCAGGTTCCTGTTTCCAAAAAATCCCCAAAACATGTTATCCAGTACAAAGGAGAACTTGTCTACTTCTGTTGTGACGGATGCAAGGTGAGTTTCGAGAAGAATCCGGAACAGTACATCAAATAGTCAGAAATCTTAAAGACCTTGCAGGTGGTCTTCTGATCCAGGACCATCAGGCGAGGGTACATAATTTGTTGATGGGCAATGAGAATCGAAAATATAACTACGGAGATGGTTTGGGCATATTTACCGCTAAAGCAAGGGATCCAGTTTGTCAGATGCTTTTTGTTTGCAGGCTTTCCGGATAAATTTTAATTGGGGAGGAGGGGCTTGCCCCCCAATCAATCCCGATCTACCTTGCCAACTTCTCCCCTTAATTCAAAATAATAATCTTTGAATAACTCCAAATACCGCCCGATCAAATCCAGCTCCTGTTTATTCTCTTTTGATGTCCCTGTCCCCTCCAGTTGGTGAAGACAGTGCACCTTAATGCGGACATTGGCCCGGTACATCTTGTAATACAGAAATAACTGCTGATCTGTTTCATTTTCGAATACCCCGGCCAACACCTGGTACTGGTTAATAAAAATCCTCGCAAGATCCGTTCTTCCGAACCTTTCCAGGTCCATGCACAGGAAGGCAACCTCATTGAGCATGTCCAGGGTACGAAAGGATTCATTGAATTCGATACAATCGAAGATCACTGGGCGATCCAGTAAAAAAATGTTCCTGCAGTGAAGGTCCCCGTGGCCATCCACCACAAAACCCTTTTGCTTTCGTTCCTCGATACGCTGTTCTACCTTGTGCAGGAAATCGTATACCCATTGATTGATTTCCAGGATCAGGGCCCCCGTTTGAACGCCATAGGTGGATTCCAGAAAAGGCCGGACCCCGGATATATCTTCAAATTCTTCATAGAGATCCTCCCAGGTTTCGGAGTTCAGGACCTTGTTCGCCTCCAGATGAAACTGTGCCAGCACCTTGGCAAGTTCCTCCATAACCTGCCCGGAAACCCGGTCCTGAGCTACCAGCAGGTCCATTTGTCTTTGCTCGTCCATACGGTGCATCCAGACAGCATAATCCACAATCCTACTCCCCTCCCCGCCAATTTGGACCTGGTCTTTTCCCTCAAATACGGGCAGGACCCCCAGATACATTTCCGGGGCAAGACGATGGTTCAGCACTACCTCTAATTCACAGCTGGTTTGACGCTTCTCCAGTGTGGAGAAATCCAGGAAGCTGAAACGAAGTGGTTTCTTCACCTTGTAAACGTAGGTATCCCCCAGTAATACCCAGGAAGCATGTGTTTCAATGAGTTCCAAACCCTCCGTAGGATGAGCAACTGCTTTTCGATCCACGATCCGGAGTATCTGATCGCGGGTCATGAGGATAGGTATTTGAGTGTCCTGTCAATCATAGTGGCCAGCTGCATGGTATCCGATGATAATTCCAGAGCATGCTCATCAAGGGCTTCAAATTGCTCCTTTATTTTTAGGTACACCCCAAAATCTGCCTCGCTGTAAGCCCGCGGACCGGTTACACGATCCCGGATTACCGATTCAGAAGCAAGCACCTGGACCCACTTGAGCGTCATATTGTATTCCTCTGCCAGTTCCCGGCAGGGTTCCCTCAGGGCTTCACGGTAAAACGTCCCATCCAGTACTACCCCCTTTCCCTTTTCGAGTTCAGATGCTGTTCGCTCCAGCATCTGACGGTATACAAAAGCTTTGGTGGCCTCGTCATATTGATGCCGTTTGCCTAGTTCCGACCGAATGATATCCGTGTTGTAATGTGTCCACCCCAGGCGACTGGCCAGGGCATTCGCAAAGGTCGTTTTTCCGGTACCCGGTAAACCGAATACGACAATCAAACAAGCCTGGATCTCTATCATGACTACCCCAGGATAAAGGGTTAACCTAAACTAAGAAAATTGTTTGAATCAAGGGTGGTGCCTTCAGGTATTTACAATGAATCCTGAATTCGATCACCTGTCAGAAAGTCCTGTTATTTACAATTGAAAAAATCCCAGATACAACGTTTATTCCAGGAATGTAACCTAATAAGATGGAAGGGCATTAAATCTCAGGCTCTATATCAGCTGCTGAAAACATCCTGTAGATAAACCGTATTTCCTTTTCATCCACTTCTCCATCTGCATTGGCCGCTTCCGTCATTAAACGGACCAGCGACTGCTGTTTCTCAGCGGGCATAGCCTTTAGTACGGCTATGGCTTCGACTGCCTCCACATCACGGGCTTCCAGGATGAGATCTGAATCAAAATCCAGCACATCGGCCAATTGTTCCATATAACTCAGCTCTTCGGGCCGGATTTTGGAATCGACACGAATCACTTCATCAATTGCCTTGATAACAGCAAGCTTTTCTACGAGGTTAAATTTCATTGAATTTCGTCTTTTATAACGATGAAAATACGTTGGACCATGCGCCCCAATGCAAGATGTAAAAAGATATGCATTATTCACAAAGTTATGCCCGCTTTTAACATACCTGTGTTGTTAAGCGGTTAAGAATATGGATCCGTTCACAATACTCCTCGTCTTCTTGAAAATAAAGACCAATCCACATTCGAATACGCATTTCGGTAAGGTTATATACAAACCCTGACGACCTTGAGGAAAAAACGGAACTAGTCCCTGAGGGCGGGAAATAAGCGATTTCAAATACTCCGGCGCACCTACGTATCCTTAAAGTACTCCTTATCAATCGAGTATATTTCAGATTAATCCCGTGGCCTGCGCCCAAATGAAGACAGATAAAAGCAGGAAAATAAAAGCCGGGAGACTTTTACTGAGGGAGTCACCTACCTTAAGATGCATCCAGATGGCTCCAGCCATCAAAAAGCCCATCGCCGCAGCCCCTGGTATTGTCAGCATTGGGAGCCAAATAGACAATACAAGCGCCAGGGCAGCCATCACTTTTAGAGCTCCTATCATATACATCATGGTCTCAGAAAGACCATATACCTTAAATTCCTCCCGCATACTTCCTGCATCTCCTCCCCTCCAGCGGGAGCCTCTTTTTACACGGAAGAACCACACATTGATTATACTGACGAAAAGAATGAGTTTGGCAACAATGACCAGATCTTGCATAGCTGATGTTTGCAAAAAGATATGAAAAAAAGAGGAGAATTGGACTCTGGGACTTTTTGAATTGTGCTAATGCCCGTAACTTTAGAGAAAAAGCAGATGGGTTCTGAGCGCAATGTCATAGGGGGTCGGTTAAAAGCCTGTTGTTTTGAACCCCGTACCGGATTTTACAGGGACGGACTTTGCCGTACTGGTCCGGAAGATACGGGAACACATGTAGTTTGTGCTGTTATGACCGAGGAATTCCTGAGGTTTACCCGCTCCTGAGGAAATGACCTGAGTACTCCTTTACCCTATTTCAACTTCCCGGGACTCAAACCCGGAGATCAGTGGTGCCTCTGTGCAAGCAGGTGGCGGGAAGCCTATAAGGAAGGGGTAGCTCCTCCTGTGATCCTGGAAGCAACCCATGAAAAAGCAATTGAAATGCTGGAGTTTGAATGGTTGCTGGAATACAAGCACTCAGAGATATAACACTTTATAACTTCATACCAAAGGACAGGTCACCAGCATCTCCCAGACCAGGAATGATATACCCTTTTGAACTCAGGGTGTCGTCAACAGCCGCAATCCAGAGGTGGGTCTTGTCCGGAAAAACATCCTTAACATGGGCAATGCCCTTTTTTGATCCAATCACCGAAAGAATATGGATCTGTGCCGGGTCACCATGTGCCTTTAGGGCCGAAAGTACATTCTCCAGGGTCTTGCCAGTGGCCAGCATAGGGTCAGTCAATACCAGGGTTTTTCCATTCAGGGCCGGAGCCGCAAAATACTTCACGATCACTTCAAAGGCATCTCCCCCGTCCGGATGATGTCGGTAGGCCGATATGAATGCGTTTTCCGCTCCGTCAAAATAATTCAGCAAACCCTGGTGCAGGGGCAGCCCCGCCCTGAGGACTGAACAAAGCACCAGAGGGGAGACAGGAACAGACATTGTTGTAGTGCCCAAAGGTGTTTTTACAGTACGGGTCCTGTATTCAAGGGTTTTGCTTAATTCATAGCATAGGACCTCTCCCACGCGCTCTATATTGCGCCGGAACCGCATGGGATCCTTTTGTATCTCGATATCCCTCAACTCCAGAATGAATTGATTCAAAATGGAATTCTGATCACCCAGGTAGTGTATCTGCATGGCTTCTAAATGAGAGGATTCATAAAACTCGTTATTTCCACTGCGGTTGGGATCTCTTCTGTTTCAAATCTAACCTGTAAAATCGGTATCCAATGGTTCACAGCTGGTCGTAATCGACACCTATCTGTCTGAATATCGAGTATATTATTTTTAATTCATCATCCCCTACACGGCCATCCGCATTCGCGGCCTCATTGAGCATTACGGCCAATGCCTCTTTTTTAGATTCCCTCATAGAACCAAGGATGGCAAGGGCCTGATCCATTTCAATCTCCCGGGCTTTTTTGTAAAGCTCGGGATCGAAACCTACCACAGTGGACAATTGAGAAACAAAAATCGCCTCTCCCTCATAAATCTTATCATCCGCCCGGATGATAAGATCGATAGCTTTCAGGATTCCCAGTTTTTCGGCCAAATTGAATTCCACATTCCTACAGGTTACAGGGTTACTTGCAGATGTTTAATAAAACATCCGTGAAAGCACTAAAACAAGGGGATTGATCAGAATACGTCAAAAGGATCAAAGGTTTTCAGAATCGATTCCTGCCTCACCAAAAATCCTGTAAATGATCTTGAGCTCATCTTCATCCACCCGTCCGTCTGAACCGGCAGCCTCAGTCAATATCCTGGCCAGGGCAATCTTTTTGTCGTCTGGCATCGTCTTTAAGACTGCTATGGCATCCGACAGCTTCATTTTCCTGGCCCGGTCAAAAAGTTCCAGGTCAAAATCCACTACCTTGGACAACTGGGAAATGAAGAAAGATTCACCTTCATAAATCCTGTCATCCACGCGGATTACCTCATCAATCGCCTTAATAACACCCAATTTCTCATCCTGGGTAAATTCCACCGCTTTGAGTTTTACTTGATTAAATCTAATTAATTATCTGCGCGTGACCCATTCTCATTAGGCTCACGGACCTACTTATTATAATACAATCCTATATTACTCAAAAATTTCATGGCGAACAAGGATCTATGTCAGTTCCCGCAGAAAAGGTTGCTCAAGGTTTCAGGGGATACAGCTCCTTTTGTACCTTGGGAAGGATAAAGGCTGTTATTTGATGAGTTCTAATCCCTCTGATTTGACTTTTACAGATGTGATTTCCCCTGGAAGGATCAACCTGATTGGGGAACATACCGACTACAACGATGGGTACGTGTTACCTGCGGCCATAGAGCTGCACATAAAAATCCATTTGGAAAAAAACGAGTCTGAAGACAAGTGCCGTATTTACAGCAAAACACTTCAAGCCCACGTAGAGGCTGACCTCAGGAACCTTCATCCGGGCTCAGGATGGGAAAACTACATCCTTGGGGTTCTCAATGAGATCCAAAAATGGGGCGGGAAACTGCAGGGTTTTGATGGTTCTATTGACTCGGTACTTCCTCCAGGTGCAGGGCTCAGCTCCTCAGCTGCCCTGGAATGTGGTTTGACTTTCGGGCTGAATAAGCTCTTTTCCCTTGGGCTGGACCCTTTGGAAATTATCCAACTATCCCAAAAAGCAGAACACCGGTATGCCGGAACCCAATGTGGCATCCTTGATCAGTTCGCTTGCGTTATGGGGCGCAAGGACCATTTTATCCTGTTGGATTGCAGGTCCATGGAATACCGCTACCTCCCAGCCCGCCTGGAACCATATCAACTTCTGCTGATTGACAGCCGGGTGAGCCATTCCCATGCGGACAGCGGATACAATCAGCGAAGGGAAGAATGTCGTCAGGGGGTTGCCATTTTGCAGCAGTCATTTCCGGAAATCAAATCCCTTAGGGATGCCTCGGCGGCACATCTGGACTCCATCCGCAAAAAGATGCCAGAGACCTTGTTTCGACGATGTCAGTTTATCATCGAAGAAAATGCGCGTGTATTGCGGGCCTCAGATGCACTGGAAGCCGGGGACCCGGATACATTGGGTAACTTACTGACTGGTTCCCACAACGGATTGCGCGATCTCTACGAAGTGAGTTGCCCCGAGGTGGATTTTCTCGTGGATACTGCTTCTTCCCTCCCCGGCGTCCTGGGCGCCCGCATGATGGGTGGAGGTTTTGGAGGATGTAGTCTGAATCTGGTTCATACGGAAGCACTCCCTGAGGTACGGGAGCATCTTACCTCAGCCTATCGTCAGTCCTTCGGCCTTGAAGCTGAACCCCTGGAGGTACGCCTGGGAGATGGTGTGCGTTTACGTCCCTGACCTTCCTGAAGCAACCGGGTACTTGTCTTCACTTCCGCATAACGGGGATCCTGTACATACTCCTGCTTTTCCATCTTTGCCACCTCAATGCTTAGAAAACCAAATTCGCTTACCACCTTTCCGCAGAGGCGGTAGATTCCCTTACCCCTGAAGAAATACCTGGCCGCCACAGGCGGGAAAAGGACCGTGTCGAACACCTCCCCTTCCTGGTCGATAAAAGTGGCAAAATGCATGCGCTTTCCGTTATGGGTGCTCGTATTTTTAACCGTTACCAGGTATCCGTATATATCGATATATCTATCAAAAAAATCAGGGAGGTGCCGGCTCCCGTGGCGGTTCAAAACAGGCCGGGCCAGAAGCTCAAAGGGACTACATAGACAAAAGCCCAGCAATTCCAGTTGGGTAAAGGCTTCTTCCAGCCGGGTACTGTGGAGCCGGGGGATCTTATAGCGGGATCGCTGGGGCGGAAAAAGCCGGGGGTGTTCAGAAACCTTGCCCCTGGAAAGGAGCATGTGGGCCTGCCAGAGCAATCGGTTCTTTTCAACCCCTGTGCCGCGAAAGGCATCGATGCGGATCAGGATGCTGAGCTGTTCAATGGAAATAGGGACCCGGTCCAGAAAATCCTCCAGACTGCCAAAAAGCCCTCCCGTTTCGCGTTGCCTTAGGATGCGTTCCATCACCCGGGATTCCAGTTCCTTCAGGTACATAAAACCGAGGTATATATCCGTCCCCTCGATCCGATTCACAACCCCGGACCGGTTGATACAGGGTTCATGTATAGTCGCCCCCAGCATCCGGGCTTCGTGTACGTAGTGTTCAGGCCGGTAAAATCCGCCCCCGTTGTTCAGTACGGCCACCATGTACTCCAGGGGGTGATAGGTCCTCAAAAAAAGGCTTTGGTAGCTTTCCACCGCATAGGAAGCCGAATGCCCCTTGGCAAAGGCATAACCCGCAAAACTGGCCACCTGCTGCCAGATCTCAGAAATCAGTGATTCGGCATAACCCTTTTTCCGGCAGTTGGCTATAAAGGATGCCCTGACCCGTTCGAATTCCTCCCGGGAACGGAACTTTCCGCTCATCCCCCTGCGCAATACATCGGCCTCCCCCAGGCTGAGCCCTGCAAAATAATGAGCTACTTTGATCACGTCTTCCTGGTACACCATCACCCCATAAGTGTCCGGCATGATATCCAGCAATACCGGATGGGCCTGCCTGATCCGTTCAGGATTGCGGTGGCGCAGGATGTATTCCCGCATCATCCCACTTTTGGCCACTCCGGGCCGGATAATCGAGCTGGCCGCCACCAGGCCCAAATAATTGTCGACCTCCAGTTTTCGAAGCAGCATCCGCATGGCAGGGGACTCCACATAAAAACATCCCATACACTGGGCCGATTTGACCATATCATTGATCCTGTTGTCTTGTTTTATCCGCGGAATGTCATGAATATCGATTTCCCTGAAAGCTTCCGGTTGGTTCTCCCGGATGATCTGCAGCGCTTCCTCAATCTTGGCAAGCCCGCGCTGGCCCAGGATATCAAATTTATACAGTCCCACATCCTCTGCGATCACCATATCAAACTGCGTGGTGGGAAACCCTTTGGGGGGCAGATGGGTAGCCGAAAACCAGTGGATGGGCCGCTGGCTGATCAGGATGCCTCCTGCATGTACGCTCAGGTAATTTGGCATGCCCCTGATAAGTTTTCCATAACGGAGCACCAGTTGGGCCACCTCATCGAGGCGGGAGGCAGGGCGCTGCCCGTCGCACAACTGGTCGATCTCGGCCTTGGGCAGTCCAAAGACCTTTCCCAGTTCCCGAATAATCCCGCGTTGCTTGAAGGTTACATAAGTACCCAGCAGGGTGACATGATCAAAGCGTTCGAAAATATACCGGGTGACGGCCTCCCGGTCCTTCCAGGAAAAGTCGATGTCGAAATCCGGAGGGTTGGCCCGGAACAGGTTGATAAAGCGCTCAAAATACAGGTCGAGCTCGATGGGATCCACATCGGTAATACGCAACAGATAGGCTACAATACTGTTGGCTCCGCTGCCCCGCCCCACATAGAAAAACCCCCGGCGGCGGGCTTCGCTCACAATATCCCAGTTGATCAGGAAATACGAGACAAAACCCTTTTGTTTGATCAGGCCGAGTTCCTTCTCCAGGCGGGCATGTACTTCCGGCCCTGGTTCCCTGTACCGGTAAGGCATGCCTTCGCGGCAGAGTCGCTCCAGCAATGCTCCATCCCGCTCCCTGCTGCCTGTATAGGTCCGTAGGTTTTGGGGTTTGCGTTCCTGTGAAAAATCAAAGTGGATATGACAGGCATCCATAAGCCGTTGGGTATTCTCCAGGATGAAGGGATACTCGGAAAACGCAGCTGCAAGGTTTTCCATCGGGTACATCTGGTCCTTTTGAGCAAGCTGTCAGATTCTGAACAGGCCTCGGTCACGGAGGGAAACCCCTATGAATTCATGAGGGGCAAAATCCGTCATTTCCCCCAGCAATACCTTTTCGAAAGGATAGATAATGTAAGCCTGTAAAAAGTCCGGGGCCCGCTCGGGTAGCGGTTGCCCCTCGTGCAGATGGCGGGAAAGGAAGCGGTTCAGCTCAAAATATCCCTCATTGTTACGGGCAACCCCCACAAAACAGGGTTCGGTACCGTTGCGGAAATCAACCCCCAGCAGGGGCCTTACCTGAAACTCCGGGGCCCTGCGCACGAAGTTCAGCCCGGCAGAGGTATTGTTGATGTCCGTCAGTACCAGGCAGGCCACCCCACATTCCCGGGCCAGCGAAAGCAGGGCCTCTTCAGAAAAGGTCCCGTAGCGCAGGCTGTAGTAGGTGTGACAGTTCAGATACATGCGGGTTGTGTTTTCAGTGTTTGGTGATTTGGGTTTGATTGTTCAAGGTTCAATGTTATAAGGTTCAAAACAGTTGGCAGTCGGCAGTTGGCAGTTGGCAGTGTGTTCAAACAGGCCATACTGCAAATTCCTCCTGAATGCCTCATTGTCCTTATCATGTTTGAACCTTTAACGCCGCCCCGGCTGCCAGCTGCCTACTGCTTCCTGTGAGCCAGCACCGGGGGCGGCTGCCCGTTGAACGGATTGTGCATCCGGCCGATGGTACGGGCCCCCATACCCGAAGCGCGGATCACACTCTTGTCTCCGTAACGCTCCCGCATACGGTCCATAGCTGCGTACAGATTGAGGATTTCCTCCCGGTCCTCGAAGAGGTTTATCTGATAATTTCCCGGTACCAAATGACTGAACCGCACCCCGATAAGCCGCACCAGCAACCGCCGCTCGTACAGCCTTTCAAAAAGGCCCAGCACCTTCGGGATGAGCTTGTGGTCTGCACTGGTATAGGGGATGCGAAGTTGCCTGGTATAGGTATTGAAATCTGAATAGCGGATCTTCACAGCAATGCAGGCGGTCAGTCTGCCACCCCGCCTCAGCTGAAAGGCCAGGTTCTCCGTCATGGCGATCAGAATGCCCCGGAGCCGTTGCACATCGATGGTGTCCCGGTCAAAGGTTCGCTCCGTAGAGATGGATTTTCGCTCGCAGAAAGGCACCACCGGGCGGTTGTCAATCCCATTGGCGCGCTTCCAGATGACCCCCCCGTTGGCCCCCAGTACCCGCTGCATTACCTCCATGGGCATTTCCTGTATGGTCCTCACCTGCCGCAGGCCCAGATTGCGAAGCGTCTGATAGGTCTTGTCCCCTACCATGGGGATCTTCTTGATGGAAAGCGGTGCCAGGAAGGGCTTTTCGTACCCCAAATCCACCTTGAGCTGGTTGTTGGGCTTGGCCTCCCCGGTGGCTACCTTGGAAACTATCTTGTTACCCGAAAGACCAAAGGAAATCGGCAGGCCGGTTTCCCGGATAATCTGCCGGCGTAGCTGCGTGGCGTAGCGGTAGCAGCCAAAGAAACGGTCCATACCGGAAAGGTCTGCATAGAACTCATCAATACTGGCTTTTTCAAACAGGGGCACCTGCTCCTTAATGATATCCGTTACCGCATCGGAGTGTTTGCTATAGGTGCCTGCATTGCCACGGATCACCACAGCCTCCGGACAAAGTTCCCGGGCCATACGCATGGGCATGCCCGAATGGATACCATAACCCCGCGTCTCGTAGCTGCAAGCTGCCACTACCCCACGATCGCTCAGGCCACCCACCAGGATGGGCCGGCGCTTTAAGCGGCTGTCCAGTTTCCGTTCCACCGACACGAAAAAGGTATCCAGGTCCAGATGAAGGATGGTTTTCTGGAAGAAGTACCCTGACGGATGGCAGATCCAATATGATTATGTGGTGGTGAATCCTGCGGAAATGGCTCA
>JARRLI010000007.1:0-19721 GCA_037387145.1 Robiginitalea sp.
TTACGGGAACCTGCCAGACCAGTGGGAGGCGGGCTGTAAATCAGGCTTCGACAGTCCTGAACACAAGAGGTAAACAGCGGGGCGTGGATTGTGGCCTGTTCACGGCCCAAACCGATCGGCGCTCAGGAAGTCAACCGGCAGGGAGGTCGTCCCTTCCATCGCCAGGTCGGCAAGGATCTCGCCGATCACGCTGGCAAACTTGAACCCGTGGCCACTGAAACCGGCAGCCACTGCCACATCTTTTCCATAACCCCTGAGGTGGTCTACCACGAAATGGCCGTCAGGGGAGTAGGTATAGCGGCAGGTTTTCATCGCCAGGGTTTGTGAATAGGCATCAGGAATAAACCGGTTGAGGAAATCGACCAGCAGGCGTTCGTCAGATTTACCTGGGCTCCGGTCCGCAGTTTTGGGATCAGTCACCTCATCCCCCGGATAATGGAGGGCCAGCTTTAGTCCAAGCGGGCCCCCGAACGAGCCTGCAGGCAGGATCGGAAAGCCATAGAAATCATAGCCATCGTCTTCCAGCAGCCAGGAAGGAAATGTCCCCAGCATAAATCGATCCCAATTCCTGGGCTGTACCCAGGCCAATACCTGACGGGTGACTTTCAAACGGGGAGCCAGCCCTGGTAGTAGTTGCCCTGCCCAGGCTCCCGCGGTAACCACCAGTTTGCCGGCACGGTAAGTTTCCTGTGCCGTCCGCACAAGCACACTTCCGTCTTTATGCTCCCAATCCAGTACCGCTTCACCGGAGCGGATCACTGCCCCGTGCAAAAGGGCTTGTTCCGCCAGCAATAGGATGCTGCGCTCCGGGGTCAGAAGCCCGGCATCCGGTTCTTCCAGCCGCTGGAAATGCTCCGGGAGCTGAAATTGCGGGTATTTCCTCCGGCATTCTTCTGCACTCAGGTCATGCAGGGGGATTTGGTAGGTATCTGCGGAATCCCGAACCGTTTGCAGGAAGGTATTCCCCCTTGGGCCGAAATAGGTAAGTCCTGTTTGGAAATAGACCTGTGAGCCGGTCTCTGATTCAAGGGTCCTCCAATTTTCATACGCCCGCTCCAGCAGCGGCACATACTCGGCATCCTCTCCATAGGCCTTTCGAATGATGCGGCTTTGCCCGCCGTGGGAACCCAGTTCATGCGGGATGTCGTACTGTTCCAGTCCAAGGACCCTGAATCCGCGTTTGGCCAGGTGATAGCAGGCCGAGGCGCCCATGCTTCCAACTCCGATTACGATCACATCAAAAGAAGTGCTCGCCGGCAATTGTTCCATGGTCCGATGGACCTGGGAGTAGAGTTCAGAATACGCCAGTCCGGCTGCTACAGCGCCGGAGGTTTTGTAGATGAAATCCCTTCGCTTCATCGGTTAAAGGTTTGAATTGGCTTCCTAAGCAGGTCCGCAATGAAACTATTCCCTACTCATTAAAGGGCCATATCAGGGGGCCGCCTCAAAGATGATCTTATTCCTTCCTGGTGAGCGAAAGGTTGATCACAATAGCCATGAGAAGCCAGATAATAAACGTTTCCCCGTGGGTCATCTCATAGGTGGCCCCTGATGCCTTGGCTGCCAGCAAAATGATGTACACCACCACCGGTGACAGCAGCAGGCAAATGACGAGTTTCAGAACTGATTTTTTATAATCCATGATAGTTGGTTTCAGACAATATAACAATCATTTTTAAAAAGCAGGAAATTTGGGGGGCTAATCGCTTTTCTTTTTTCTTTCGGCAGGCAGAAGAAAACGGATGGCTTTCGGCAATACACTAATGGTGGCGGGGGCCGCGCCCACATACTCCCCATCAGCCTCGATGCCACAGGAATCGTTGCTTTCAACCAATACTTCTGAGGCGCTTCGGTAATTGACCTGAGGGAGGTCGATTTTTGTGCCGCGTTTCAATTTGCCAAGGTTTTTCAGGTAGTCCCAAATGCTCAAATCCCCGAAAATGACAACCTGAAACTTCCCGTCGGCAAGCCTGGCATCGGGGGCAACGCAGATGGCATTGCCGAAGTACTGACCGTTGGCCACGGCCATTTGCAGCAACTTGCCTTGCCATTCCCAGTTCCTTCCTGTACAGCGCACCTCCTTCTTCACATAGCTGAAAAAACCTTTTATGATGTGTTTAAAGTAGTTGAACCCAGGCCCCAGCACACTTGGTGATCGTTCCAGGTTGCGCACCACTTCCGCGCCGAGCCCGATACCCGCAATATTGATGAAATAGCGGGTTTCCTTGGTCTTGTGAATTGCTATTTTCCCCAGATCGATCCTCCTGGTGCTGCCGGATTGAATCAGGCCGATCAGTTGCTCAATGGATTTGGAAATATGTGCCGTTCTGGCGAAATCATTTGCCGAACCATAGGGCAGCACTCCGATTGCCGGGTATTTATTGGCTGGCATGCTGCTTTTCAAAACGCCGTTGATAACTTCATGCAGGGTCCCATCGCCCCCGGCGGCTATCAAATAATCACAACCGTTTTCTGAAGCTGCCCTGGCCAATTCTATGGCATGCTTGTTCCTTAGAGTTGGAATAAATTGAACACTGCCCAGATTCTTCTGCCGGAAGTGCTTGTCAAGTCCTGGAAGCACTTTTGACAGGCGGTTGTTTTTGTTGTTTACAATAAAGACAATGTTCATTCAGGTCTGAGCTAGCGTTTACGGTTCCGGCAAACAACAGAATTGCCTCACCAATGGTATTCCACAGGTCTTTGGCGGAAGAGACGGATCATGGGCGGAGGTTATATACTTCAGGAAATTACAAAAAAGAAGCCAAGGAGAATTGCCTAACTTTAGGCCCATAAAGTAAATTAATATGGAATATTTAGGTTTTGTTTTTGGGATATTCGGACTAATAGCCTTTATCCGTTTGGAGAAACTGACAAAAACACTAAAAGAACAGGGGGTTTTAAAAAAGGACTACAAAGAAGAATAGGGCCGGCTATCGTATCGGCGCCATGATCCCGGAGTTATCCGCCAGCGCAGGATGAAGGTTGTTGTGCGTCTTATATCAAAATTTCTTTATCAATCAATTTTATCAATTCGTTGATATACTCCGCCAATTCATTATGCAGGGAAGCCAAATAGCCATTATTCATCATAGCCAGTTTGAGACCATTCCTGAAGGTTTGGTTATTATGCTGCCATTGGGCATCCGAAATGAGTTTGTCGTGCTGGTTTTCGGGAATATCTTCAATTTTTAGCCTGTCAGGCATCCCATATTTGGGCTTCGTGATATCAAAAAAACCAAGGGCAGATATATTTTCAACATGAACATCATAGAGATATGCTTCATATTCTCTTCTCATATGATATTCGCCCGTGGCAACAGCGGCATACAGTTTGTCTAGTTCCAACAAGCCATTCTTGATAGAATCATTTTTAATCAAACTAAGATTCCCTGAACTCAGGAGTTCTTTGAAGGTATTGTTGTTCGGCACAAAAGCAAACCACACAAAAACCAGCTCGTACCGATCCGTGTAGACCTGCACATCATTTATAGTTTTTGGGGCTGCTGCATTTAGCAAGGTCGAACACGTTTCAGCTTTTTCGAAATGGTAGTTGGCAAATTCATCATTGTTCTCAATTTCATTGCGCAGATCAACCCGTAGGTTTTTGAGGTAATTAACTTCTTTTGCTCTTTCCTTTCTTGCTTCATTTTGATTATTGATTTGCAATGCGATCAAAATGCCAATGACCACCAACAAGATCTCCCCCACCGCATACAGCAGGTATTTGCTGAACTTATTATCAGTCAGGAGTCTTTGACGGATTTGTCGGAAGAAGCGGAGCATATGATGGAGATTATTTTTCCTTATCAACAGGTATAATGTATCATTTAATGTTCAATTCAATAAGCACCAATGTTTCCTCCAAATAGTTCTGGAATACTTTATATGAATTCAGGACATACATGTAATTCAGCGTATTGTTATAAACCTGGTTTTCAAATTCCACAGTTCTGATAGCGTTCTGATAATCCAGTTCAAAATTGGACCGGGTTATATTTTCTAAATCAAGCTCATCTTCAAAGAATGAAGGGACAGACATGTTTCTCAACCGGACTTTTCCTGTTAAGGAAGGAATAAAAAACCCAAATAAATAGTCCCTGTATATTACAATATCATCTTCGGTGTCAGAATAGTAAAAGGACCAATTGGACAATTGTTTTCTCAGTTTCGGATCGCTGATCAAATGAAGTGACCCAGTGTTGAACAATTCGTCCAATGAACCTGTTATAATGTCAAGGGATTGAATCTTGTTAATGATCTCATCAACCAGGTATTCAATTTCCGTTGGGTCTATTGGATCGTCTGATTTGATTATTTCGAGCAATTTCACGGACGCCTGATACGCCTCGAAACTCTTGCCGGATACCTCATTGACATTGTCAAAATTGTTTTTGAAGTCTACACTAAGGTTTTTTAAAATTGTTTGTTCCCTGGAAGCATCAATTCGCTCGTTGTTCCAATTACTCACTTGTAATGCCAGGAGAATACCGATCATGACCAGTAAGATCTCCCCAACGGCATACAGCAGATACTTGCTGAACTTATTGCCAGATAAAAGGCGTTGGCGTATTTGGCGGAAGAAACGTATCATTAAAAGTTTGTTTATCTGCTCAGCATCAGTTCAGGCCAAGGGCTTCCAATTGTAATTTCTGCAATTCCTGATGCATCTGCCCTACTTTTTCCTGGTGCGATGGCTCCTCGATCAAGTTATGCTGTTCAAAAGGATCATGGCTCAAGTCATACAGTTCAGCACTGTCAAACCGCAGCCATTTGATGTACTTAAACTGATCCGTAATCACAACCCTGTAATCCAGCTGGGCCGTCCATGGAAATGGATTCTCGTTGCTGTAATATTCGATAAGCCCTGATGATCTTATCTGGTCTTCTTTGCCGCTGATCAGCGGAAGGAGTGATTTTCCCTGAATGGTCCCGGGCTTGTCCAGGCCGGCAATGTCCAGCACAGTGGCAGATAGATCAATGGATAGCACCACCCCATCCACTGTCTTTGCAGGTTCAGTTATCCCCGGATGCCGCACAATTAACGGCGCCCTGACAGATTCTTCATAGGGCATCCTTCGCTCCAGGGAAAACCCGTGTTCTCCAAAGAAGTATCCGTTATCGCTGGTTAAAATGACCACTGTATGCTCATTAATTCCGAGCTTTAGGAGCTCGGCGATAATCCGCCCGAGGCTTTCGTCTACGGCGAGCATCATTTCCGCCCGGGTTTGAATGGTCTTTTCTGAGATGCCAAGGTCCATACTGCCTTCCCATCTCGGGTCCTTCTCCAGGGCTTCGGAGCGCAATGTAAAGGCGTTTTTAATCACAGGTTTACCCTCTTCAACCCGGGCCGTGCCGGAATAGGATGGGCTTCTTTGGTAGATTTTGTCCCGATACAACCCTTTGTGCCTTTTGGCAGGAATAAACTCCTTGGGCACATCCAGATCCGTGCTTCCATCATCCCGTTGAACGGCTTCGGGATGTATGGCTTTATGACCGATATAAAGAAAAAAGGGAGTGTCTGCGTTTTCCTGTATGAAACCAAGGGCCTTTTCGGTGAAAATATCTGTAATATACCCCTCCGCCACATACGATTTTCGGTCCTCATATAGGACGGGGTTGTAGGTTTTTCCCTGCCCTTCCATACATACCCAATAATCATAACCGGGCCGGGGATCAGGACTGTTCCCCATGTGCCACTTCCCAACGTGGGCCGTTTTATACCCGGCCTCCTGCAGGTATTTGGGAAAGAGGTCCAGCATAAAGCTCGCCTGATTCCTGGCTGTATTGTCTATGATCCCATGCCTGGACGGATATTGGCCGGTGAGGATACTCGCCCGGTTTGGAGAGCACAAGGGAACCGCATGATACGCCCTGTTGAATTGTGTCCCCTCTTCTGCCAGAAGATCTATGTTCGGAGTCTGCAGGTAGGTATGCCCGCCCCTGCTCCATTCATCATACCGCATATCATCCACCACGATCATCACGATATTGGGCCGCTCTGCCTGGCCGACGAGATAGGCTGATGTAAAAAGCAATGCAGTTAGCAGGCGCAATCGGAACATGGGTCCAATGTTAATTACTTCCTCAAAGTACGAAAAAGACGCTAATCGCCTGAAGCAGACTTGCAGCCTGAATCCTTTCCTTTAAGGTCTGCCACCTGTTAAGCCCCTTTCTTCAAAGATCAAGGTGTCCGTGGGTATGCTTTATTGAGCAACCTTTTCCGGGGTTTAGTTCAAATTTACTTTAGGACGTGCTCTTAATCTATTAATTTTGCCTGGTTCCAAATCATAGAACTTTAGTAATTATTAAAGCGGAAATGCTATGAATAAATTCTACACGTTGCTTATTTTGCTCTTTACCATCCCCTGCGTGAGTTACGCACAAAGTGATACTTTACTTCTCAATAATGGTGATGTTATTGTCGGAGATTTAAAAAGTATGGACAGGGGTGTTTTAACCATTGAACCTTCTTATTCCGATTCGGATTTTAAAATAACCTGGGAAGATATTACAGAAATGAGGGCCAACCAGCGTTACTTAATAACCCTTTCTGATGGGAGAAGAATCAATGGAACTTTCAGATCCGCAGGCGAAGGAATAATATTTATTGACAATGAATATGGTGAAGACGTAACAGTTGACCAAAATGATATCGTTAATATCAACAGTGTTAACAGTGGTTTTTTGAGTCGTCTATCGGCCAATATTGACTTCGGGCTCTCCCTGACCAAGGCCAATAATCAACGCCAATTAAATGGTAATTTGAGAGTGGAGTATTTGGCCGACAGATGGTCCGCTGATTTGTATTATAATACGTTGATAGCCATCCAGGATGATGTATCAAATATACAACGAAATGATGCGGGCCTTGGTTACCGCTATTTTCTGCCGGGAGATTGGAATCTTGGAGCCGACCTGGACTTCCTTTCAAATACAGAGCAGTCTTTGGATTTACGATCCACCGGAAAGCTTGGTTTAGGTTATTTTGTTAGACGCACCAACTCTTTTTACTGGAATGTTTATGGGGGTGTTGCGTATACCCTCGAAAGCTTTTCAACTGTTTTTAATCCGGAAGATGGGACCACTATAACGGCTCCTGATAGAAGGTCGATGGAAGGGTTTCTTGGAACCGAGCTAAACCTGTTTGACATTGGTGATTTAACCCTGCTTACCTCTATAATTGTCTACCCAACTATTATTTCTGATGAATCCGTTGAATCTGGTCGTTTCCGTTCGGATTTTAGATTCGATGCAAAATATGATGATATTTTTATAAAAGATTTTTACATCAGAGCTGGTTTCACCTTAAACTATGACAACCGCCCGGTTGAAGCAGGGAAGGAAGTTGATTATATCTTTACTACTGGGTTTGGTTGGAAATGGTGATGTTCTGATTCGTCCATAGATGCTCTTGTAATCGATAATCGAAGGAAGTGGGGTAATTATTGCAGAAACCCCTCTTAAATAAGCGCCACAAATAGGCCTGGCCGATGACTGGATGTCCAAAACCAGTACGATTGTCCTTTCCTCCTACTGCAACCTAATTCATGAGTTCATCAAATACAATGGAAACGTAATAGACTTGCCCGATGAAGGTTGAGCCGTAATTGGTTCGATAGTCACTACCGCCGATGTTGGTACCCCCAAGTTTGATCAACGACTTAAAGGAAGGAATACGGTAATTGACCTGGGCATCAAGAAGGCCGTAGGAAGGAATCGTGGCAGCCCCGTAAGCCGACTCCCAGAAAAAGGAATCCTGGTATCGGTAGTTCACCTGGAAGCCCAGCCGTTGAGTGAGCCTGGGATTGCCAATCCCCAGAACATACCGGTTTTTTGGGGTGTTGAACTGTGTAAGGAATCCTTCGGGTTGTTCCCCGGAAAAGGTAGTATAGTTGTAATTGGCGGTAAGCACAAAATTATTGGGGAGGTTGTAGGTAAGGCCTATCCCAATGCCATAGGAGGTCAATTCAGATGGGGAATTGGCATTAGGGGCCCAAAATGTTCCTGCATCAATCTGCTGGCCCCGGCGTTCTGTGGCGACTTTGCTGTAGGCCCGGATCTGACCCAGAAAGTTGGAATACCAGGTGTGGTAAAAGTTCGCGTCGATCAAAAGATTCCCCGATATAATGGTGTTGTAGCCGATTTCGAAGGATTTCAGCTGTTCGGGTTCCAGATAGGAGACGTCTTCGGTTTCGAGTGTTACATTCCCTGGATTGGATAGGATGTCGCCCGTGGTTGGGTCCAGGGTCCCACCCTGGCCAACAAAATCCTCATAGGACGCTTTGGTCCAGAGGCCTCCATTGTATATCCCATAACGGGAACCCACGGCAGGCACCCCTCCGACATTGATACCCCCTGGGGCAGGGAAGAAAATGAACTGTTGTAGCATATCCGGAAACCGGAACCCCGTCTGGTAGTTAATCCGTAGATTATTATTCGCATTAGGTGAATATACCAGGGAGATCCTGGGGGTTATCTGCCCGTCAAAGTCTACCATCTTGTCGTAGCGGATAGAGGCGGCCAAATTCAACTTTTCGCCTATGGTTTTAGAGACTTGGGTATAGGCGCCAAAAATATTAGTGAAAATCCTGCCCGGTTCGGTGTCAGCCTCGGGAGCATCATCAAAGATAGTGCCTTTGCTGAACAGGCTGAACTGCCTGAAATTGCCCCCAACAATCACCTCAGCCCAGTCCAGTTGACTGAAATTATAATAGAACTCCGAGTGCCAGATATTGGATTTACTGAATAAAGAGGAGCCCGGAGGGTCTTGCTGATAATCCTGGGTTCTGATCTCACTGACCACATCCTGGAAGGAGGGAACGTACTGCCCGGTGACAGGGTCGATCATGAAGCGGTCGGCATAGGTGCGTGCCGCAACAGGATCATTGGGCGCGACATTGGGGATGCCCCCCAAAAAGGCCGACACATAGTCGGTTGCCCAGCCCGTTCCATCTGCGCTGACCGTAGGGTTGAACCGCTCATTTACCAGGGCCCCCAAAACTCCTACATCATAGGTCTTATCAATATTGGTAAGGGTAATGTAGCTTCTGACAAAGAAATCGGTTCCTTTCAGCTCCAGCTTGTAAAATTCAGTTGAAAAGTCCCGGTAGGCAAACTTGGTGTAGTCCTGGCCCAGGGCACTCCCGCCAGCATACCGGTACATCCCGATCAATTCCAGATCATCATGGAACCTGTAGTGGAGGGACAGGTCCGCCTTCCGGGTAATGGCGTCGTTGTTGTCCAGCAAGGTAGCCTCTTTGATTCCTGTCCTTCGTATGGTCCCAATCCCGAAAGCATTAATGGGAATGGGGGTTTCATCGCCATGAAGATTCAAACCGTCAAAATTGGGGGTTCCGGAAAGGTCAGTCGGCGAATCGGGATTGTTCCGATCCGTGGTGTAGTCGTTGGCGGTCCAATCCTCGGCTTTCAGGTAATACAGATTCACCTTGAAGGCAAATTTGTCGTTGTACGACTTCGCATAGCGAAGACTATAGGTCCCCATGCCAAAAGTACCCCCGGCATTCGAGCTGGTAACTCCCTGCTTGACCATTACACTAAGCCCTGGATAATCGAACGGGTTCTTGCTGTTCATAATCATCAGGCCATTAAATGCATTGGGGCCATACAGGGCGGAAGCGGCGCCGGGAATCAATTCAATGCTTTCCATGTCGAGTTCAGCAGGGCCATTGATTGAACCAAGGTTGGTATTAATGGTCGGGTCTGCTGTATCCATCCCATCGGCCAACTGTACGAACCGGGAGTTAAAAGGCGTGGCAAACCCGCGCGTATTGACCGAGGTAAGGTTAATTCCTGAATTGGTGACCTGCACCCCCTTTAAATTAACAAGGGCATCATAATAATCCGCGGCGGCTGCCTGTTGTATGGATTGCAGATTCAACTTCTCAATACTGACCGGAGTTTTCAGGATTCGCTGCCTCAGACGCGATGCCGACATCACCACTTCCTCGCCCAACATAGCTGATTCCTGCAGGGCCAGATCAAGGGTGGCATTTTCCTCCTTTATCGTGATTTCCTCTGTTTGATATCCCAGGTAGGAATAAACAACCGTAATTGGCGGAGGTAGATTAACATTCAGGGTATATGCTCCATCATCTTTGGTCGTGGTACCCGACCTGCTGCCTTTAACGGTTATATTGACGCCCACAAGGGGCTCCTGGGTATAGGCATCCGTAATGGTTCCCGAAACCGTGGTCTGGGCAGACAGCATTGATGACCAGATGGCGCCTGCAAAGAAGAGCCATTTCATTGTTCTTGACAGTTTCATAATTCCATGGTTGAATAAATATTCAAGAATTCTTTGACCATTGGTCCGATGCATTCCCCGATACCTAGCCTAAAAGATTATGTTCATTCTGGAACGCCGCTGTGCATATCGGGGATCATTAATAAATTCCTCCAGTGACCAGGTATGCCCGCTTTCCCAAAGGAGATGATTCTCTCTGTTTTCAATTGCCATGTCGAAATAATGGAATGCGGCATCCAGATCAATCAATGCAGCTTTGCTAATCATAAGTTCTGTAGCGCCGCCATTTTTATTTATATCCGTTTCTTCCATGGCTGCTATCAGTTCCAGGGCCCGGTCTTTATCCCCGATGGCAGCATGCGTCACGGCCAGGTTTCCCATGGTGAAATTTCCCGGACTAAGTTTTGCAGCTAATTCCATTTCTTTGACTGCATCCTCATTTCGGCCTAACCGGTAATAGCCCCCTGCGGCCCATATGTGTCCCCCGTAAAAATTTGGTTCCAGTTCGATTAGTTTCTGCCCGTTGCCCAAAACCGTTTCAAAATCTTTCGCCTGGTTATGGATAACCGTCGTGAAAAACAGGTTAAGGAGAGAGAGGGGGTCCAGGTTTTCAGCAATCCTGGCATGCCTCACGGCTTCTTCATGCCTGCCCATCAGGGAAAGGCAAAACCCTATTTGCACATGCGCATCCGCATTGTTAGGGTTAATCGAAACAGCCTTTTTGAACGCTGCCAGGGCATCCCTTACGTTCCATCTGTAGTGGAGCAGGATCCTTCCAATAGCGAGTTGACTCTCGGCGGTGTTGGCGTCCAATGCGATGGCGCGCTCAGCAGCTTCCAGGCCGGGTGGCAGGGATTGATCCGAGGGCATCCATTTGAAATCCCTTAAGCTCATATAGCAAAAGGATTTTTGAGCGTATGCAATGGCATATGAAGGTTCCAGGGCTATGGCTGCGTCGAAATATTCAATGGCCTTCAGCAATGCTTCAGGGGTAAATTTATTCATAAAGAAACGGCCTTTGAGATAGAGCTGATAGGCCTCACTGTTTTCTGTGTACTTCCTAAAAAAGACCTCTTCTTCTGATTTCAGCAATTTGATTTTTACTGCTTCCAAAATAGTCTTTGCAATCTCATCCTGAACGGCAAAAATGTCCTTCAACTCCCGATCGAAGGTGTTAGAAAACAATTGAAAACCATCATCAGAATTGATTAGTTGTACGGTAATCCGAAGTTTATTTCCAGCCCTGCGCACACTGCCTTCCAGCAGGTAGGCTGCTCCCAGCATTTCTCCAATCTCCCGCAAATCTATATTCTTCCCCTTGAATGAGAACGAAGAAGTGCGCCCGATCACTTTCAATTGGGGGGTTCTTGCCAATTTGTTGATCAGTTCCTCGCTCAGCCCGTCACTGAAATATTCCTGTTCAGGATTGCCACTTAAATTCACAAACGGCATCACGGCTATGGCCAATCGGTCTTCGGAGCTGAAGTCAATCACATTGGTTAATTTCAGGCCCATCACAATAACGGCTATGGACAGGCTCGTGATCAATAAAGCATTCAGGCGTTTGTTTGTGGTTTTGCTGGCCAATTCGTCATCAGCCTCCTGGGTCGTCCTGATGATTCCCTCCGGAGATAAATTATAGAACCAGGAAACGACAATCCAAACAGGCAACCCAATGGCCAGTAAAAAAGTAAGCCCTTTGAGTATCCATTCCGGGGCATCCACTATGGGTAGCAGTGTAGTAAAGACCTGTATCAGGACCCAGGCAACTACCAAATATGCCAGGGCAGATTTAACGACATTGCGCCGCTTTAATTCTTCAATAAATTTCCCCATTTGTCCTTGGTCTGCTGATAGATGCTTCCTAAAGTAAGGAATATTTCATTTAAGTAGATGAGCTTGTGTAATTTAAAAGTCCTTACAGGCCCAAGACATGTAGCGTTCCCTGGAAATAAGCATCAAGAATACAAAGAAGCGTGCCTGCTGGAAGAAGACAGTAACCCTGCGTAACCCCTGCCTCAGAAACTGCCTGGGTTCATTCACTGCGTGAATGTACCAGAGAAATCCCGCTTCTGGTCAGCTTCTTTCTTTGCTTAAAAACTGGCTTGCGTTTTCCTTTCCTTCAATAATCAGCCGGCGTTTTGGGCCCGCTTTTTCGGCCCGTGCATATTTGGTTTCGGCCTCTTTGTACCGTCCCATGGAAACTAACCAGTCTGCGTAGAGTTCTCGGGTTGGTTTTTGAATGGACGGCGGACCGTAACTATAGCTGATGCTCTCTTGCAGTTCAATTGATTTCAGCAGATGCTCTTCGGCCTTATTGTGCCTTTCGGCCAAATCTTCACGCAATGCCATTAGTTGCCGTTGTCTGGCCTTAGAAGTAACAATATCGGATGGAGCGGCCTCCGCCCGGGTCACATTTGAACATAATGAGGCGCTGGAAAATTCCTGTACATACGTTTCCCTCTTAATGTCAGATTCAATGATAGCAATTACACTATCCATTTGAGCGGTGTCCTTTGCTGTATAGGCTTTCATTCCTTCTAAAAAATAATATTGGGAACGAACCGAAATATTCAGATCGGAAATTTGCACAGGAATATCCGCTATTTCACTCTCCCACTCATCGGTTTCAGTAAGGTAGGTACCCTTTAGAAATACCATATGAGTCCGCGCCCTTGCTGATGGTGTTTCGTTCATAAAACGCTGCATATCCAAAACCATTTTCCTGGCTTCTGCCTTGTTGTCTTGCTGCAAATACCCATACTCGAGCCAATGATAGGCATGATATCCCCTGCCGTCATTATCCAGTTCTTTTCGTTTCATCCTGTTCAGACTGGCCTCATACGAATCGATATTAGAAGCGGTCAAGCCTTCCATAAAACTGGCATAGGCTAAATCCCGCTCCTGTTTTTCGGTTTCCGGCTTAAACAGGATTTTCACAGCGCTGATAAAATCCCGCTCCAGTGCGGTGGCGTTTTTTTCAAGGTCCATGGCCTCCAGTTTTTTCAACACCTCCACCCCATCATCATAATCCTGTTCATGCCACAAGCTATGGTTATAGGTCATGGCTTCGCCCCAGTAAGCCATTGGCATATCTGGATCTATTTCCTGAGCCTTCCTGAACGCTTCACGGGCATCCTGATATTCGAAAGAATGCAGTAATAAAAGGCCCCTTTCAAAATGGGAAACAGCTTTTGAGTTTCCTGTTACCTCGAGATTAACCATTCCCAGAAATTCAGTCTTAGGTGTGTTTTCTTTACATCCTATCAACAGTATTGATACAATGATAAATGCAATTCTTTTCATCTCTTTCCCAATTTTATAGCCTAGTTGTGTCTTGGTTTATGGCTTGTAAAAATAAACCAATAAAAGATACGCAATTAAATTAAATAATTGATAGTAAGGGGGTTAACTGGAGGTTTTTTGGGAAGGCCCCAGTGCCTATTACAATGAAAAATAAAGTGTTAGCCTTTAATCAGCCAATTGTGGATTCTAATTGTGGTCCCACCTGGACTTATTTTTATCTATAATATACTCATTATCAGCATATTTTAATATCTATTTTGTGCCCTTGGGTACTAAATAAAGTTCGCTTTTCCTTCCGAAAGCTCAAACAAGTTTGGCTTCCTTCAGAAAAAACTAAACCCACGCCGATCGGCGTGGGTTTTCTGCTTGATGTGGTCCCACCTGGGCTCGAACCAGGGACCCTCTGATTATGAGTCAGATGCTCTAACCAACTGAGCTATAGGACCATTTTTAGGGGACTGCAATATTACTACTTATTTTACAGTGCTACAAGATACAAACAGGAAGAATCACCATGCAATAATACCAGAATATTGGGCAAGCTAAAAGGGCCTGTTAAAATCGTTTATTTCCGGTATTTTGTATTATGTCTGTGCATCCTGGCATAATTCTATCAGTACCCCATTGGAGCTTTTGGGGTGAAGGAATGCCACCAGCTTATTGTCTGCGCCTTTCTTCGGGGTATCGTTCAGGACGATAAAGCCTTCGGACTTTAACCTGTCGATTTCTGCAACTATATCCTCCACATCAAAGGCGATATGGTGTATGCCTTCCCCTTTTTTCTCGATATACCTGGCAATAGGGCTGTCCTCCCGGGTGGCCTCCAGCAGTTCTATCTTGTTGGGGCCCGACTGGAAAAAAGAGGTCTTCACCCCTTCGGAAGCCACTTCCTCAGTTTTATACGGGCCCTGCCCGAATAGCTTTTCAAAAAGCGCATTGGAAGCCTGCAGGTCTTTCACGGCAATACCGATGTGTTCTATTTTTCGCATTCTCCCTTTGTTTCCCGTAAAATTACGCACTTTTGTCCGTACTTTTGGACCATGGAGACCCAACGACAGAAAAAAATCGCCGGCCTCATTCAACAGGACCTGGCAGACATCCTTCAGCGGGCCGCAACGGATGGTGGCCTGAAAGGAATGATCATTACCGTCTCCAAGGTTGCTGTAACCTCTGACCTTTCTGTCGCAAAGGTCTATGTGAGCATCTTCCCTCCCAGGGAAGCTAAACCCCTGCTGAAGGGGATACAGGCTGAACAAGCTAAGATCCGGCATGAACTGGCCCAGCGCACCCGCCATCAGCTGAGGCGTGTGCCGGAACTGAATTTCTATCTGGACGACTCCCTGGACTATATAGAAAACATAGAAAAATCCCTGGAGGACGGGGAAAACCCCATAGAAAACAGGGATTTGTTGGATCGCCGTAAAAAATCCTGAGGGTGAATTTTCCGCTCTACATCGCAAGGCGGTACCTCCGCTCCAAAAGCAGCCAGAATGCCGTTAACATCATCAACATGGTCACTTTTGTGGTGATTGTTATCGGTTCGGCAGCCCTGTTCATAGTTCTCTCGGGGTTTTCTGGCCTGAAGTCCTTCAGCCTTTCTTTCAGCAATACATTTGACCCGGACCTCAAGGCCCTCCCGATAAGTGGCAAAACATTCTCCCTCTCCCCTTCAAAAGCTGACTCCCTGTTGGCCATCCCGGAGGTGGTTTCCTTTTCAGGGGAACTGGAGGAGCGCGTTTACCTGACCCACCAGAAGAAAAGCCAGATCGCCTACATCAAAGGCGTGGACAGTGCTTATACCCAGACAACGGGCATAGATAGTGCACTTTTCATCGGCCAGTGGGACCTGATCGGCCAGCAGACCGTGACCGGTATAGGCATCGCCAACCTCCTGGGGCTAAGCGTACAGGATTACCGAACCCCCCTGGTGGTCCTGGCGCCAAAGCCCGGCAAGGGAGGGCTGGCAGCCGGCGGGTTGGGCCAGAAACCTTACAATCAGTTACGGCTGGTCCTGAGCGGGGTCTACCAAATCCAGGAGAACCTGGACAAGAAATATGTCTTTGCAGAACTGCCCCTGGTCCAATCCCTGCTGGAGCGAAATTATGAGCAAGTCTCCGGGGTGAATTTTCGCCTGGAACCCGAAGCTGACGAGCAAACTGCGAGGGGAGCAATCCTGGCTGTGCTGGGGCCGGAGGTCCAGCTCAAGAACCGGAGGGAGCTCAACCGGACCCTCTACCGCATGCTGAATACTGAAAACCTGGCTACCTACCTTATTTTTACCCTGGTTCTTATCATTGCCCTCTTTAATGTGGTCGGGGCAATCATAATGATGATCCTCGACAAGCAACAGCATTCCAGGACCCTCTATTCCCTTGGGCTTACCCTAAAAGAGCTGCGTCGCATCTATTTTGTCCAGGGGGTGCTGGTAACCAGTGCGGGAGGCTTGCTCGGCCTGCTTATCGGATCCGTATTGATTGTCTCCCAGCAGCTCTTTGGATGGTTGAAGATTACCCCTTCCCTCGCCTATCCTGTGGAATACCAGCTGGTCAATGTACTGCTAGTACTGGCGACCATAGTATTCCTGGGGATCATTGCCGCATGGATTGCCAGCAACCGGATCAATTATAAACTACTGAAAGCCCAGTAATTACAAGGCGAATACGTGGCCGGAAAAAGCTTCCAGGGCTTCATCAAAAGCGTGGAAGACATCTGCAGCATCATCGCTGGTAACCATCTTCATGCGGTGGGGCTTGAAGTTGGGGATCCCCTTGAAGTAATTTGAATAATGGCGGCGGGTCTCCAGGACTCCCAGCTTTTCCCCTTTCCAGTCTATTGACATTTGCAGGTGCCTGCGGGCAGCCTGTACGCGCTGTTCCATAGTGGGGGGTGGCAGGTGCTCCCCGGTCTTAAAATAGTGTTTTACCTCCCTGAAGAACCAGGGATTCCCGATTGAGGCCCTTCCGATCATGGCCCCATCCAGTCCAAATTCGTCCCGCATTCGCATAGCCGCCTCCGGGCTGTCCACATCCCCGTTTCCGAAAACCGGAATGTGCATCCGCGGGTTGTTCTTCACTCCGGCTATGGGTTTCCAGTCTGCCGCTCCCTTGTACATTTGTACCCGGGTCCTCCCATGGATAGAGATGGCCTCTATCCCAACATCCTGCAGGCGCTCTGCCACCTCAACAATCCTAATGGAATCCTGGTCCCATCCGAGCCGGGTCTTTACTGTCACCGGCAGATGGGTGCGTTTGACCATCGCCTCGGTTAGCTTTACCATCAGGGGGATGTCCCTGAGGATTCCGGCTCCGGCGTTCTTGCAAACTACCTTTTTTACCGGGCAGCCAAAATTTATATCAATGATGTCCGGGTTGGTTTCCGTTACGATGTCGATGGCCTGGAGCATGGAGTCCATTTCAGCCCCGAAGATCTGTATCCCTATCGGGCGTTCCTTCTCATAAATATCCAGCTTAATGACGCTCTTGGCTGCGTCCCGGATCAACCCTTCCGAGGAGATGAATTCCGTGTACATCACGTCCGCTCCCTGCTCTTTGCAGAGGGTGCGAAAGGGCGGGTCGCTCACGTCCTCCATAGGGGCAAGCAACAATGGGAATTCAGGTAATTCTATATTTCCAATCTTTGCCATTGCTGACTGTTTGGATTTGCAAAAGTACAAATAAGTCGATTATTCCAAGCAACTTACTCGTTTTCAATTCGTTGAAGCTCGCTTTTTCGCAGGTTCGAAGACCGGTTGTCCAGACGGAAATTTCCCAGGTTATAGGTAAATCCCAGGCGCATGAACCTGGTTTCCGGCACCGCATAAAAGTAATTGTCCTGGTTTTCGTACCGGGTTGTATAGGTGGCATTGGCCCTTCCGAGCAAGTCTTCTGCGGTCAGCGTTAGGATGGCGCGGCCATCCCATAAGGTCTTGCGAAGGCCAAGATTCCAGGTAATGGTTTCAGACATTTTATAAGAGCCGTTAAGGAATCCGCTCAGGTAGAGCAGGGAGGTTTCTCCCGTTAGCGTGCCGTCCTTTGAAATGGTAAAGGAATTGCTCAGGTATCCGTAGTACCCTGTCACTGAATTCTTGTAAGTCTCTATATCGCTTTGTTCAGCAAGGAAGGTCTCGTCTTCATAGAACACCGAGTTGTAAAAGTAGACGTCCCAAAAGGGCGTCAGGTTGGTGGAAATCGTGAAATCCAGTCCGTATGAGATGCTTTCCAGCACATTTTGTTTTACCTGGATCAGGGTCTGGTTTCCATTGTCCTGAAAGCTCAGGGTGCTTATATACCTGCCGTTATCACGATAATAGAGGTCGATGAAGAAGGTGTTGTCCACGGTCCAGTTCAGGTTGAAATTATGGCTGAAATTCGGGACCAGGTTGGGGTTCCCCTCATCGTAGTCGTTTTCATTCAGGAAAAACCGGAAGGGGTTCAGGTCGGCATAATTAGGCCGGGTCAGCTGGCGGCTGTAGATAAGTGCCAGGCTGTGTTTTTCCCCCATCTGCCTGCCGAGATAGACGGATGGAAATAATTCAAAATAGCTCTGGCGGTTGATTTCATCCAGGGTCTCCGACCGTGCTTTCACCTCGGTTTGTTCTGCGCGCAACCCGGCTTTCAGGGTCCAGGGGTCCCAGGCCTTGCTTAAAGAGGCGTATGCGGCATACACCGCTTCATCATAGGTAAATCGGTCAGAAAGAGCAATGTCAAAAGGAGGCTGGTTGTCGTTGACGTCGAAATAATCAATGCGGCTGTCCGTCCTGATAAAAGACCCCTTTACCCCGCTTTCAAAACTTCCGGAAACAATCGGGGTATAGTAATCCGCCTGTCCCGTAAAAATATCGATGTCCTGGAGCGCATCCGTGGAAAAGGAAAAATTTCTCAGAAAGACCCCGGAAGGATCAAAATAGTCTGTACTCCCTTGCTGAATCCTGGTGAGTTCATTGTAGGTATAATGGGCATTTGCCTTAAGGGTAGCCCCTTCTTTTCGGAGATTGCGCTGATAGTTCAGGTCGAAGGACAGGTTGAATACATCGTCTTCGACAAAGCTGCTGGTCTGCAGGGTGGAATCCAGCTGACCCTGCCCGTTCTGCATGATGGTCTGCAGATCGTAGGTGCTTCGTTTGTTCGGTGAATACGCCAGGTTCGAGGTCAGGTTCAGCTGATCCCGCTCTGAGGGGGTAAAGTCGAGGATGAGATTAGCCTGTTGGGCCTGGGAGCGGGTTATCCTGTCCAAATCTGTGTCCCATTCCGCAAAGACTTCATCCTGCTCATCAATCCAGTTAATGCCGCTTTCTGTGTTCTTGAATTCCTTTCTGGGGTTGATGGTGTAGTTGGCAAAAACTCCGAATTTTTCCGTTTTGTAATAGTGGCTGGTCCCAATACTGTATTTGGGATAAATGGCCTGGATATACTGCCCGCGGACGCTGCCTTTGTATCCGGGTACAATGTTCTGACTGGTGCGGATATTCAGCACGGGGCCGTCTTCGGCCTCAAAGCTGGCCGGAGGAATGGGAATGACTTCCACGGAGGAGATCAAATCCCCAGACAACCCCTGAAGCAACTCCTGCACTTCAGACTGCGACAATTGGATCTTCCGGTCGTTGAGATATATGGTGGCTTGCTGCCCGCGTATTTCAAGGTTTTCCTGAACGACAATCACCCCGGGGGCGTTTCTCAGAATATCCCAGGTACTTCCCTCGCTGGCAATGGTGTTTTCGACGTTGAGTACGATGCGGTCCGGCTTTCGTTCCACGGTGGGCCGTTGACCGGTGACTACCACCTCGTCCAGGTCATTGGTTTCTGCCTCCAGCACGAGGGCTCCTATTAGAATATCCCCTCGGACTTCCAGCGGGAGCAAAATAGAAACATGCCCGAAGTAGGTTGCCTGAAGAAAATAGAGGTCAGGAGTGATCCCCTGCACATGGAACCTTCCTGATTCATCGGCTGATGTCCCCTTCACCTGGGTGCTGTCGCTGGCCCTAAGGAGCAATACATTGGCATACGGCAGTGCTTCGCCTCCCGTATCCCGAACGGAGCCTTTGATCTCGTAGGTTTGGCCGGACAACATCAGGGGCAGCAATCCAACAATAAGTAGGAGCTTCAGTTTCACGAGCAGGTTCGCCTTGTTAAATCTATTACTTTTTCTCCAGGGG